>CAYJNF010000079.1:0-11000 GCA_964370915.1 uncultured Chitinophagales bacterium | reverse complement strand
GTTTAGTTGGGGGCAAGCTGCATTTTTCACTTCTTTCTCAACGCATCAGCGAGACGGTCGACTTCGAAAGTCTATGGAGTTCTGGTAGAGAATCAACTCGGATTGTGAGCAGCAAGGCCATCAGGGCAAGGGGGTCTTCGGTTGTCACCGAGGCCAGGCTAGCCTCGAGTAGATACTTCTGATTTTGGTCACCGTTTCGAAAGAGGGGAACACCGACCGTGACGTCTCCACCGCATGCTCTGGTATACTTCTAGGACTGAATACGTGAAAACGATTTCATTCGCGAGTGCAAGTCATGTTGGCATGGTTCGATCCGAGAATCAAGATGCTGTCGGACATTCTCCGATCGAGAATACGGATCTGTCTTCCCCCAAGGGCCAGCTGTTTGTTATTGCTGATGGTATGGGTGGACATGCAGGTGGCAGCGAAGCGAGCAGACTTGCCGTCGAGACGATTCAGAAAACATATTTCGATTGTCCGACCGGATCAATTCGCGAATGCTTGACGCGCGCCTTCAAAGCAGCAAACGCGGTCATCTATGACACCAGCTTGAGCACCCCGCAGCTCAACGGCATGGGAACCACATGCATTGCGTTGGTCATGCAGGGTAACTCGGCAACGATTATGCACATTGGCGACAGCCGGCTTTATCGCATTTCTGCCCGCACGATTGAACAACTGACACATGACCACTCCAAAGTTGCCGACATGGTACGGCGTGGACTCCTCACACAAGAAGAGGCAACCGTTCATCCCGAACGGTCGATGCTCTACCGGGCCATGGGTGTCCGGCTCGATATGCAATTCGATGTCCTGAATAATATTGTCCTGGGATCCAAAGAGTTCTATCTGATGTGTACCGATGGACTCACAAGCGTTGTGGAGCCTCACGAAATTCAGGAAATCGTTTTGTCACGTCCGCTGCAAGGTGTTTGCAACACGCTCATCGACATGGCTAATTCGCGAGGCGGTCCCGACAACATTACCGTGCAATGTATCCAGGTGCACGATGACGACAGTTTTCTTCGTAAGGTGATTGACAAGACCTCCTTCATGAAGAAGACATAAGCGGGAAACTTTCATGGCAATAGTATGAATCCATCCATCGTCGGAACGATCATCGACACCTACGAGATTACCGGCATTCTCGGCAAGGGTGGCATGGGCGTTGTGTACAAGGCGAAGGACATGACGCTTGACAGGGATGTAGCCCTGAAGATGATGGATTCGAATTTTGCTCGGGACGAGGAATTCCTCAAGCGATTCAAGGCCGAAGCAAAGGCACTTGCGCGACTTCAAAATCCCAACATCGTGAGTGTGTTTGCATTGCGCGAAACTGAACTCGGCTTCTGCCTCGTGATGGAATTTGTCGAGGGGAACACGCTGGCAGATCGGATTCGCGCCCATGGGGCTTTGCCTCTCTCGCAAGTCGTGCCCATCTTCAAACAACTTGCGACGGCGTTGGACCACGCTCACCAGGTTGGCGTGATTCATCGCGATATCAAGCCCAGCAACGTTATGCTCACGCCGTCCAATTATGTGAAGGTCACTGATTTCGGGCTTGCAAAGATTCAACAAGTCTCCAGCGCAACAGTGACAATGGGGACGGGTGGCACGCTCTACTATATGTCTCCCGAACAGATCAAAGGTCTCGCGAATGTGGATGCCCGAGGCGACATCTATTCATTCGGCATGACGCTGTATGAGACCGTGGCGGGCCGGGTTCCGTTTGGCAACAACGCAAGCGACTTTGACATTCGCCAAATGATCGTCGAGGGGAAGATTCCACCGCCCGAACGTTTTGCCGCAACGGTTCCGCGCGAGATGGCGCAGCTCATCAGCAAATCAATTCATAAAGATCCCGCAAAGCGATTTCAATCATGCGCCGAGTTGAGCGATGCGCTTGCCGGCATTCACATTTCTCCTGAAAGCAATGTGCAGGAGAAGAGCCGCGTGTCTGTTCGTCCTGTGCCGAAGTTCAAGGCGCCACCGTCGCAACGTCGTGCTCTTTACATTACACTGGCAGCAGGTATCGGGTTGTTTGCCCTGTTCTTTGTGCTTCGTCCTTTCTTTACTTCTTCTCCGGCCACACTCTTCGTCGAATCCACGCCCGCAGGCTCGCTCATTTCGATCAACGGCAAATCGATGGGCGTGACTGCTGTGCGGAACCTTATCGTAGAACCCGGGCGCGTGCGGGTGCGTGCGGAACGTGAAGGATACTTGAGCAAGGATACAATGCTCAACGTTGAAGAGGGGCAACTGACAAAAGTCAGCATTACATTGCTGAAACTGCCCGAAACATCGAGCAGAACACAGCAACCCGTATCGACTCCCGACGGGAGCGGTACAGAAAATCGGACATCTATTCTGGCGAAGAATGTTGCGAGTGAAAACACCAAGGGAAGAGATGTTGAGAAGATTCTTCCTGCCACACTCCAGCTTCGCGTCTTGCCCACAGGTTCGGTATCGGTGGATGGAGGATCGAGTTCAAGCCGATCAGATGATTTCGTTACGATGAGTGTACAGCCGGGCACACGACGTGTGGTGTTTGAGAATCCCAAGTACGGAAGCAAGCAGTTCAACGTCACGGTGAAGCAGAACGAAACGAAGAAAATGACGTGCTACTTCGAGGCCGAAACAAACGTTGCGGTGTCTGGTGGTGCAATGTGGGCATACATTGTTCTCGATGGCAAGACTACCGATTTGCAGGCACCGAGGGCATTTGTTCTTGGACCTGGCCGACACAGAGTTTCAGTGTCGAAAATGGGATTTGATGTTGTCGAAGGTGAGCGGGTGGTCGATGTTGAGCCTGGTCTTGAGCCGAGAGAGATTCGCCTCGCCTTCACGCTGAGAAAGAAGTAGAGGAAATCGTGAATCATACATTCACATCAAAGGGAAATCATATGCGAGGAAGGTTCGTTCTTGGAGCGATGCTCGCTCTCGTGCTCTGCAGCTCGAATGCGTTGAGCCAGAGCGGGAAGCAGCAGTTTGATGACGCGATGAAATTCTACAACGCAGCAAACTTTGACAAGGCGATCAGTATTCTCACCACGCTTGCCGATGACAAATCCATTGACAACAAACTGATGAAAGAAATTCTCCTTGCCCTCGGCAGATCGCATACGGCAAAAGGCAACAAGGAAAAGGCGATGTGGGCGATGACGAGGCTGATTGATCTCGAACCGCCGACCATCACTCCCGACCCCGATGCCGAATGCCCGCCGCTGATGAAAATCTACTATGAGGCACGGAAAGCAAAATCCGGCTCGACCGAGGTTGAGCGTGCCGATCCCGGGATCAAGACCATTGCCATCCTCGACTTTATGAACCGCTCGATTGATGACAAGGAGAAGTTCGACCCGATGGAAAAAGGTTTTGCGGAGCTGATGATCAATCAACTCAGCGGCTCGGTGAGCCTGAAGGTCATTGAGCGTGAACGCATTCAGTGGATTTTGGATGAGATTGGGTTGGAGAACGATCCGACGAAGTTCGATCAGTCTTCGGCGGTTCGTGTGGGGAGGCAACTTGGCGTTCATGCGATATTGCTTGGCAGCTTCATCAAAGTGAAGAACAGAATGGACCTGCTTGCCCGGCTTGTCAAAGTGGAGACGAGCGAGATCATTGCCACTGAACGTGCCAGTGGAGATGCGGATGAATTTTTTGAGATTGCCGAAAATCTGAGCATCAATATCGCAAAGAAAATCAATGCAAGTCTCACTGAAGCGGACATTGAGAAGCGGAATGAAACGAAGTCCCTCGATGCCATGATGTCCTACTCTGAGGGACTTGTGCATTTGGAAAAAGGAGACTACAAGGCAGCGTATGACAAGTTTATTATGGCGCTGCGATTCGATCCGACGTACGACAAAGCTCGCTTGAAAGCAGCGAGCATCAAGCTGCTCGTTGGATGACCGGAAGCCGTGAAAATCCCCCGTTCATGAAAAGCATTGCACCATACCTCGTGAGTGTTGTTCTTACCTTCGCGCTCTCTTCGTGCGCGACGATGAGCAATCAGCGCACCGCCGCAGACTATCTGCAGGAAATCCAGATTCTCCAGCATCGGCTTGTCGCAAATCCGAATGATGCAAGCACGTTATGCGAGCTTGGCATTGCGTATTTCCAGATCAAGGATTACGATCCGGCCAAGCAGCATTTGTATCGGGCGTTCGTTCTTGCTCCGCGTGATGCCCGGACGATATTCTACTACGGCATGACACTCGAATTTCTCGGCAACGTCGAATCGGCTCTCGCAGTCTACGTGAATTTCCCCGATGTCTTATCGCTCTCTCCGTACAGAAAACTGATCGAGGGACGTTATCAGATCCTCGTGCGGGAAGTGATCCGCAAGCAGCTTCTTTCAACGATCGCAAACGAAAAGCAGCTCGGGGCACATCAAATCCTGCCGAAGGCGATCGCAGTCTTTCCCTTGCGCTACGAGGGTAATGATGAACGCTTTGTCTCACTGAGCAAGGGTTTGAGTGAGTTGATTCTCGTTGATTTGGGTCAGGTCAAAGGGATTCAGCTCGTCGAACGTATTCGCACGGAGGAATTGCTGAACGAACTCAAGTTCAGTCAAGCGGCATACGTCGATCGGACGAGCGCTCCACGTTTGGGAAAACTTCTCAGCGCAGGGCGGGTTGTTGCAGGCTCGTTCAATGTTCAGAAGACGGTGTTTCGCATGGACGTTGCCGCGTGGGATATTGTGCAACAGAAATTTCCCGACCTCACCAGCAAGGCCGATGATCTTGACAATCTGTTCAAGGTGCAGAAAGAAATGGTGTTCGCTGTGATCAAGGAGTTGGGCATTGTTCTCACACCGGAAGAACGTGAGAAGATCCGGCATGTTCCAACAAAAAACTTTCTCGCATTCATGAATTATTGCATGGGACTGAGAAGTGAAGACGCGCGGGACTTCACTGCGGCATCGGTTTACTACAAGCAGGCAGTTGCACTCGATCCGGCGTTTGCCATTGCCCAACAAAAGGCGGCAGCAATGGAAGCCATCGGTGTAGCCGGAGGGCCGAAAGAGCAGGCTCTGTTCCTTGCGCAACGGTTGGATCGACCTCTCATCGAACTGACCAGTGTGAAACGCCGACGCCTGGTCGACCTCCGTCTTGGACATTTGACGGAGGGAATGGGAAATACGTTTCGACCTGGCGATGACGATCGCGATCCTGTTGAGGACGCAGTGCGAGGCGGTGCTGTCGGCAAACTGCCGGAACCTCCGCGTCCACCGGGCAAATGAGATGCAACAATGTGTCGCATAATTTTTTCACAACGGCATTCACAGTGACCGTACGAAAGTTCATAGTGTTGCTCCTCGGCGTTACCACGATGGGAATCGGGCAAACGCTCAAGAGCAATCTCTGGGTTACCAACGGCGATGTGCGGGCAATCGTCAGGAGTGGTCATGCCATTTACCTCGGCGGAAATTTCACGCAAGTGGGGCCGAGCACTGGCACCGGAGTAGTCTTGAACACGACCGGCGTTGGTCAGTACGATCCGACCTGGCCGAAAGTGAATGGAAAGATTCTCGCTGCCATCCCGGATGGAAGCGGAGGTTGGTACATCGGCGGAGACTTTACAAATGTCGGAGGAATTCCCCGCAGCAGAGTCGCTCGTATCCTCTCCAACAAAACCGTATCGACGTGGAATCCAAATGCCAATGGCAGTGTGGCGGCTCTTTCGCTTCACGGTGCTCATGTGTATGCAGGCGGTGACTTTACTACTATCGGCGGACAGCCGCGCAGCAGAATCGCCGCAATCCGCGTCGCGGATGGAACAGCGAACACCTGGAATCCCGGTGCGAACGGAGCTGTTCTCACGTTTGCTCCTTCGTCGAATCTCATCTATGTTGGGGGCAACTTCACAGTTATCGGTGGACTGGCGCGGAATTTTGTCGCAGCGCTCGACACGACGACATCCACGCCAACAACATTCAATGCGAACGCCAACGGTCCGGTGTATTCAATAGCGTTAGGCATCAACAGTCTTTATCTGGGCGGAAGTTTTTCGTCGGTCGGAGGGCGAGGCAGGAACAATCTCGCATCCGTCAACTTCAGTGGGGGCGTTGATGGGTATGATCCGGCCCCGAATGGTGCCGTGTGGGCTCTTCGACTCATTGGCAATAACATTCTTTATGTTGCGGGTGAGTTCACATTGATTTCGGGAGTCACACGCAACCGGCTGGCAGCCATCGGGGCATTCACACCGACTGCGTTGACGTGGAATCCGAACGTCGATGGTGCAGTGTACAGCTTGCTCATCAACAACCTCGATGTGTATGTCGGAGGTTCGTTCTCAACAGTAGGAGGGTTGGTTCGAAATAACATTGCTCGCCTTGATACGTTCGGCAATCTCAGCTCATGGAGTCCGAGCGCGGGATCGGCTGTCAATGCGCTGGCCTTGTTCGGGGGAACGGTCTACGCTGGAGGAAGTTTCGCAACCATCAACACCATTGCGCGCAACAATCTTGCTGTGCTCGATGATAGTCTCGGAAGCGCGGGGGTATGGAATCCGAACGTTACGGGTGGCTTCATCAACTCGCTGGCACTTTCCGGATCGACGCTGTACGCTGGAGGCACGTTCACAACGGTGGGAACCCAAGCCCGGTCGAGGCTTGCCGCACTAAGCGCACTCACAGGACTCGCGACACCCTGGAATCCGAATCCGAATGGCGACGTGAATGCTCTGGCGCTTTCATCAGGCAGAGTGTACGTCGGTGGAATCTTCACATCGATTGGCGGAGCCGCGCGCAATAGAATCGCGGCCATCGATTCGGCAACGGGGACAGCAATCTCTACGTGGAATCCGAACGCGAACAGCGATGTCCTTGCGCTGTCGATTTCCGGATCGACGGTGTATGCCGGAGGAGCATTCACGACAATGGGATCGCTGATTCGAAATAAGATCGCGGCAATCAACATCAGCACAGGCGTCCCGACAACGTGGAACCCGAATGGCGGAACAAATATTGAGGACTTCGTAAAGACGTTTGCACTGTCCAACGGAGTCATCTATGCCGGCGGAAATTTTTCGAATATGGGGGGACAAACGAGAAACGCGGTCGTTGCCCTTGACTCTGTAACGGGCAATGCCACGCCGTTCGATATCGGGCTTGTGTCGGGAACGCTGGTAAACGCTCTGACGTACGCTGCCGGCAATGTTTACGTCGGCGGTCTGCTGACGCCCGGACTGACAAGCGACCTGATTTCAGTAAATCCGATCACGGGGATTTCAAAAACGTGGGATCCGAAAGTGCTTGGTCATGTTCACGCGCTTGCGGTGACGGATACGACGGTGTTCGCGGGCGGGTTGTTTCAATCGGCCCTCGGAGAGTTCCGGCCTAGCTTTGCAGGCTTTGTTGATCCATCCTTATCGATTCCCATATTCAGAGCGAATCCTCCGATACTCAATTTCTCTACCGTTCTTGTAGGGCAGTCACGAACCGACAGCGTTCTGGTTTCCAATGTCGGAGGTGGCACGCTTACGATAAGTTCAGCTACATCCAACAACGCACGATACACCGTTGCACCCTCGAGTGCGTCGATTCCTTCAGGTGCGAGCAGAAGGTTCTTTGTAACGTTCACGCCGACCGGAGTAGGACTGCAGAACGCGACAATCTCATTTGTGTACAATGCACCCGGCTCTCCCTCCATTGTCAGCGCGAGCGGAACAGGCATTGCTCCGGCATTCTCTGTTGTTCCGGGCGTGTTGCCTTTTGGCAATGTGTTGGTGAACTCAAACAAAACCGACAGCGTCACTGTTACGAATGGCGGGACTGCGCCACTCAACATTTCGAACGTTACGTCCTCAAATGGAAGGTTCAGCGTAACACCCACGTTGGCGCAGATTGCTCCGGCATCAAGCCGGAGGTTCTATATCACCTTTTCTCCCAACACGACCGGGCCATTCAATGCGAACATCACCTTCACGCACGATGCAACAGGTTCGCCAACTGCCGTGTCTGTTTCCGGAACGGGAACGGTTCCCGGTTTTTCTGTCGCACCCGACTCGCTTGCGTTTGGCAATGTCCGGGTAAACACCGCCAGGAGGGACAGCCTGACTGTGACGAACACGGGCACCTCCCTGTTGAGTATCAGTGATGTAACAGCTTCCGATAACCGGTTTGTTGTTGAACCAACGAATGTGCAGATTGCCCCGTCGGCAAACCGGAAGTTCTACGTTACCTTCTCGCCCAATACGACCGAGAGTTATGTGGCCAATCTCGCGTTCACTCATGATGCGGGTGGATCTCCGTCGCTTGTGCCGCTCAGTGGCGCTGGCGCTGTCCCCGTTTTTTCGGTTACTCCAACGTCGCTAACGTTTGGCAGTGTTCCCGTGAATACCAACAAGAGGGATAGTTTAATTGTAAGGAACACAGGGACATGGCCGCTTACTATAGACAGCGCCGTGTCGACGAATGGCCGTTTTTCCGTCGTGCCGAGAATCGCCCAGATTGCGCCGGGAGCGACGCAGAAATTTTTTGTGACGTTCTCTCCGATAGCGACTGGAAATGTGGGGGGGAGCATTGTCTTTGCACATGACGCTTCAGGATCGCCGGTTGAGGTTGTTGTCGCGGGCACCGGGGTTGCAGCATCGATTTCGATCGATCCTGATTCAATTAATTTTGGCAGTGTTGTTGTGAACACGACCAAGGTTGACAGTTTTGCCGTTATCAATCCGGGGACCGCTGATTTGATTGTCAGTTCGGTTCTTTCGACAAATGGCATGTTCACCGTGGCGCCTCCTTCAGCCACGGTTCCACCGTTGGGCTCGGTTCGTTTTCGCGTAACATTTCTTCCAACAGCAACCGGAGGAAAAATCGGCAGCGTTGTGATTGCCCACTCAGCAATCGGTTCTCCCGATACTGTTCTGGTAAGCGGTGAGGGCGTTGCTGCGGGCTTCCTTGTGAATCCAACGAATCTGAGTTTTGGAAATGTGCTTGTCGGTTCAACCAAACGCGACAGTGTTACAGTGACGAATAACGGTGGAGCGATGCTCAACGTGGACAGTGTGTTGAGTTCGCATCCCCGGTTCTCCGTCGTCCCGACAAGCGCGCAGATTCCTCCGTCAGGATCTCAAAAATACTATGTCACGTTTCTTCCGACAACCTCCGGAACGGTCAATGCCGTTGTCACGTTTGTCCATGATGCCGCCGGATCTCCGACGAATGTTAACGTGTCGGGAACAGGTCTTGCAGCGTTGTTCTCTGCAAATCCGCCATCACTCAACTTCGGCAACGTGCGCGTCGGGGTGAATAAAAAAGACAGTCTCACCGTTACGAATTCGGGGAGTGCCACGCTGACTATCAGCGGAGTCTCTTCGTCCAATCCCCGGTTTACTGTTTCGCCGACGAACGCCGTGATTGCACCGCTGGATACGCGACGCTTCTATGTGGAATTCACGCCCGACACCACAGGGGCTTCGAACGCCGAGCTTTTGTTCGTTCACAACGCAGAAGGATCGCCGTCGGCTGTTCCCGTATCAGGAGCTGGAGTGGTGCCGCAGTTCTCGGTAAGTCCCGGCTCAAAGGACTTTGGCAGTGTGGTGGTGAACTCAACGAGTATGGACAGCGTGAATGTTACCAATAGTGGTGGCGCACCGCTCACGATATCGTCTGTGACCTCGTCGAGCGATGAGTTTGATGTCTTCCCGTCTGCAAGTGTTGTGCCTCCGTCAAGCAACCGATGGTTTACCATCACGTTCATGCCAACATCAACCGGACCCAAGGCAACGAACATCATGTTCATGCACGATGCAGCGGGGTCGCCGGACTCAGTCATGGCAACTGGAACAGGAATTCTCTCGACGTTCTCTCTTTCACGATCGAGTATTGACTTTGGAAATGTGAAGGTGGGGAGAACGCGTGTGGACAGTGTGCGTGTAACAAACACCGGAAACTTTGCGATTGCCATCGCTTCCGCATCGACGTCTGATTCGGTGTTCTCGGTTGTTCCGCAAACTGCAAACATCCCGTCCGAAGGATCACAGACATTTCTCATTTCCTTTCTACCGAAAGTGCGTGGCTCAACAAACGGGAGCCTGAGGTTCATTCACAATGCCGCCGGAAGTCCGACAAGTGTTGCGCTGAGCGGTCATGGACTTGCCCCTGCGTTTGTTCTTTCGCGGCAAAGCATTGCGTTTGGCAGTGTTCGCGTTGGCTCGGAGAAGCAAGACACGATCAGTCTTGTGAATGCTGGCGATGACACGTTGTTCATTCATCAGACAATCAGTTCTAATCCACAGTTCGGTGCTGTTGTTCTCGACTCGATAATTCTCCCCGCTGCGCGGCAGGTGGCCCGTGTCCGGTTTGCGCCAACATCGGCGTCGGCGTTTGAGGCAAACGTCGGGTTTGTTCACAACGCTCCCGGTTCACCGACAAGTGTTGCAGTCTTTGGACTCGGCACGGCGCCGTTGTTGTTGGCGTTGCCACGAACGGTCGCGTTTGGCGATGTTAGTCCGCGTGACTCTGCGCGTGCACAGGTGCAGATGATTAACATCGGCAGTGTCGGGCTCACTGTGGACTCCTTGCGGATTCATGGACGAAACGCCGGCGAATTTTTTGTCGTGGGATCGAGCGGACCGTTTTTGCCCGTTGCGCCACTTGAAACACTGAAGGTCAATCTCCGTTTCACACCCAACGCAGTTGATACGCTTAAGTCTGCATTCCTTGTCGTGTATAGCAATGCTCTTTTAGGAACTGATTCGCTCGTGCTCCGTGGCAGATCGAGCAGTTCTCAGATACTCGTCACTCTGGTGGGGGACACGACGGCAGGCTCTACGCTGAGGATCGGCGCTACTCCGCCCGAAGGATTCACTCCTGATCGTGCGCTTCTCTTCTATCGTGTTGCGGGCCGGCGTCTGTTTGACTCTCTCGCATTGTCTGAATCGGGATCAGCGTTCGAAGCGCAATTCCCGGACAGTGTCATAACGATTCGGGGAGTGGAGTATTACATCGCGTTTTCAAATGCCGAGCGGCGCGTTACAAACCCTAACCT
>CAYJNF010000078.1:0-11030 GCA_964370915.1 uncultured Chitinophagales bacterium | reverse complement strand
CAATCAGGTGCAGCCGGTGGCTACGGATGAGCGAACACTGAAGACCGATTCACTTGCAGTGGGAAGCTATTCGGCTCCGTTTAACTATCGCGGCAACTTCACGATTGTCCGATTGAACAAGAAAGAACCGGCGCGGCAGAAGACATTCGCCGAAGCCGGAACAGAAGTTTCCAGCTCATTCCAGGAATATGAGTCAAAGCGACTTGAAAAGGAATGGCTCGACGGCTTGCGTCAACGGTTCCCTGTTGTTGAACACAAAGAGGTTTTGAAAAACGCTTTCGCACCGATTAAATAGGCTCTTCCTTCTACTAGCTGCGCTTGGCGTTGCCGTGCATGGTTGCACGCAGAAGTCCGGCACGGGTGACTATGTCGCGCGTGTCGGAAGTTCGCAACTGACCGAGAAGGAGATGCAGCTCGCAGAAGGGAAGCAACCATTATCGCGGCAATACGTAAGCGAGTGGGTGACGACGGAGCTGCTCTACCAGGAGGCGTTGCGCAAAGGGTTTGCAGAATCCGAGGTTGTTCGTCAGCAGCTGGAGGATGCGCGGAAGCAGTTCGTCATCAACGCGTTTCTTGAGAAGACACTGTATGGGGACAGCGCCGCAGTGAGTGACGAGGAGTTGCAGGCGGAGTTCGAGAAGAATGCTGAAGGGTACAAGCTGCGCGAAGACGTTGCCCAATTGAGTTTTGCAATTTTCAGCGAGCGGGATGCTGCCACGGCATTCCGCTCACGCATCTTGCGCGGGGGGCCATGGGATGAGGCTGTGGCGGACAAAGCCACGGCGGCGCAATTGATCCGCGTGGCAACACGTGCATACTTCACGCAATCGGCGTTGTACCCTGAGGAACTCTGGAAGATTGCGCGAACGTTGAGTAAGGAAAGCCTTTCATTTGTAGTGAAGACGAATGTCGGGTACTGTGTCGCCCTTGTGCATAGCACAAAACGACAGGGCGAAACGCCGGAGTTCGGGTATGTGCGCGGGGAATTGCGCGAACGTGTGCTGATGGAGCGACGCCGGCAACACTATGATTCGTTGGTGGCAGCGCTCCGGGCGGCAACAACAGTCGATGTGCGGCTCGATGCAGTCGATACAACCGGTGAGTAACGTAAAGAGAAAGAGGCGGTCGTTCGTATGAAGAACATGTTGTGGTTATTGGTGGTGGTGAGTATAACACTCTGTTCGGCGCAGACGCTGGACAGGATCGTTGCCGTTGTCGGCGACGAAATGATTCTCGAATCGGAACTCAATGCGCAAGTGCAGTTCTTTGTCATGAGCAACAAACTCGACCCGAATGCCAAAGGTGTGCGCGACCAGGTTCTGCAATCGATGATCAGCGAGAAGCTGATTGTGGAGAAGGCCATTGAGGATAGCGTTGTGGTCTCGGAGGACGAGGTCACCCAGCAGCTCGAACAGGTGATTCAGCAGCGCATTACCCAGGCTGGCTCGGAGGCAAAACTCGAGGAACTCTATGGCATGCCGATCTCGCGCATTAAGCGGGAGTTCCGCGATGAGATGCGGAAGAACCTCCTGGCGCAACGCCTGCAGCAACAGCGATTCGGTTCAACGCCCATCAGCCGGCGGGAGGTGGAAGAGTTTTATGCAACGTACAAAGACAGCCTTGGCGATGTACCGGAGGAAGTCGAGCTTGCGCATATTTTCATACGACCGAAGTTTGATCCCGTTGCCAAGGCAGAGGCACGCGCCAAGATGCAGCTGCTCATCGATAGCATCAAAGCTGGCGTCAGGTTCGAGGATCTTGCAAAGGGCCATTCGCAAGATCCCGGCTCCGCGGCACAGGGAGGCGACCTTGGTTTTGTCCGTCGAGGATTGTTCGTGAAGGAATTTGAAACAGCGGTGTTCTCGTTGAAGGAACAGGAACTCTCGGGCATCGTGGAAACCGACTTCGGTGTTCACGTGATTCAGCTGCTTGAACGGCGCGGTGACGCTGTGCATGCGCGGCACATTTTATTGCGTGTTGAGCGGACAACTGCCGGAGACGATTCGGTGAAAGCGTTGCTTTCATCACTCAAAGCGAGAGCGCTCGCCGGCGAGAGTTTCGCTGAGCTTGCCCGTAAGTATTCCGAGCAGAATGAAACGGCAAGCATCGGCGGAAGTCTCGGAACGTTCGAGCTGGAACAACTGGACAAGGATCTCTATCCGGTGGTCTCGACAATGAAGGCGGGAGAAATCGGCGATCCGGTCAGAATTCCCATGGGCAGTCAATACGGATACAGTATTGTGTGGTTGAAGAGGCGCATTCCCGGCCACAAGGCAGATCTTGAGCGGGATTACCATCGCATCGAAACAGTTGCCGGCAATTACAAACGCCAGCGGGACTACGCCGCATGGCTTGAGGAGCTGCGCAAGAGTATTTACTGGGAATCACGCTTGTAGCAACCGTGCATTCGCCGCCACCGGTTGACTGAACGTTCGACAGGAAGGGAAACGACTTTGGCAAATATCTCGTCGGCAAAACAGATGAATGACGTCGATGCTGCAAAGCAACTGCAGCAATCGTTTGAAGCGCTCAGAAAAGAAATCGCCAAAGTTATTGTCGGGCAGGATAAGATTGTCGAACAGCTTCTGATCTCCTTGCTCGCCCGCGGCCATTGTTTGCTGGTGGGCGTGCCGGGGCTTGCCAAAACACTGCTTATTCGCACGCTCGCGCAAGTTCTCGATCTCTCCTTCAATCGCATCCAATTTACTCCCGATCTGATGCCGAGTGACATTACCGGCACCGAGATCATCGAAGAGAACACGGCCAACGGAGCGAAGGTCTTCAAGTTCATTCAAGGCCCGATTTTCGCCAACATTGTTCTTGCCGACGAAATCAACCGCACGCCTCCGAAGACACAGGCGGCGTTGCTCGAAGCGATGCAGGAGCATCGCGTCACCGCGGCCGGGAAAACGTACACACTCAAAGAACCGTTCTTTGTTCTTGCCACGCAGAATCCCATCGAGCAGGAAGGAACCTATCCGCTGCCGGAGGCGCAACTCGACCGGTTCATGTTCAACCTCTGGCTCGATTATCCGTCGCTCGATGAGGAAGTCCAGATTGTCCGCTCGACGACAAGCCAACTAACGCCGACATTGAGTCACGTGCTGTCGGGAGAAGAGATTTCATTGTACCAGGATTTAGTGCGACGCGTTCCCGTTGCCGACAACGTGATCGAGTTTGCCGTTCGACTTGCAACGCGCACGCGTCCGAAGTCCGATTCGTCGCCGAAGTTCATCAAGGACTGGCTGAGCTGGGGCGCCGGCCCTCGCGCGTCGCAGTATCTCATTCTGGGTGCGAAGACGCGTGCGATCATTACCGGACGGCATACACCCGATATCGAAGATGTTCGCTCCATGACTGTTCCCGTTTTGCGTCATCGCATCGTTGCGAACTTCAATGCCGAAGCCGATGGCGTTTCGCCGCTTGATATTGTCGAGCGGCTCGTGCAAGAAACAGCATAAGATGTGTTGACGATTGACGACGTAAGATGAAAGTTTGCAGGTTGAACATCAATCCGCAATCCGCCTCCGTAAGGAGTCCTTCGGACAATCCCAAATCGAACTCATGCCCAACATCTCACTCACCTTTACAACCACCGCCGTCGTCGTTGCACTCCTTGTTCTGATAGCCGTTGCAGTGTCCGCATTGTTCTATCGCCACACGGTGCCGCCCATTCCGCGCCGGCGCAAGATCTTCCTCATCGTTCTTCGTTCCCTGGCTCTTTCCTTGCTGCTGATCTTCCTCTTCGAGCCGCTCGTTCGCCTGATTTCCAGCTCCACGCAGAATCCGGCGCTGGCAGTTTTGATCGACAACAGCAAGAGCCTGAAGATCACTGACAAGACGGGCAATCGTCTCAGCGCGCTGAGGTCTGTACTTGCGGGTGGAACGCTGAAGGCCGTTGGCGCGGCGGGCGAGCAACAGTTCTACACATTTGGCGCAACCACGAAGCGCGTGGAATCTCAATCCCTTGATTCGCTCGCCTCCGATGAAGACGCAACGGATATGACCTCTGCGCTCCGTGCGATTGCCGATGAAAAGACGCGGTCGAATATCAATGCCGCGTTGCTGATCAGCGATGGGAGTTACAACCTCGGACAGAATCCGCTGTACGAGGCGGAACAACTCGGTATTCCGGTCTACACGGTTGGCATCGGCGATTCGACGGAACAGAAGGATGTGCTTGTCACGAAGATCATAACGAATGACCTCGTCTACAATCAGACCGAGGTCCCCGTTGATGTGACCATCAAAAGTTCGGGATATAAGGGTGAGAAAGTAGAAGTCACGCTGAGTGATGGAGTCAAGGAGCTAACGCGTACACAGCTTCTGCTTGAAGAAGGAACACGTGACTACGCCGTACGGCTTTCATACACACCGGAGGGTGACGGCGTGAAGAAATATTTCGTTCGTGTCTCCCAACTCCCCGGTGAGCTTACTTCGGCAAATAACCAACGATCGTTTCTTGCCAGAATTTTGAAGAGCAAACTCCGTGTGGTGCTCATTGCGGGCGCTCCGTCACCCGATCTCTCCATCATCAAACAAACATTGAAAGAAGACAAGAACATCGAGGTTCTATCGTTTGCACAGAAATCCGGATTTGGCTTTTACGAGGGACAGCTCACGGCCGCTGTGCTTGATTCGAGCGACTGCCTTGTGTTTATCGGCTTCCCCGTGTCCTCGACGACCGACGCCGTGATGGACATGCTGCGCAGTGCCGTCCAACGCAAATCCATCCCGATCATGTTCATTGGAGGAAAGTTTTTCGACGAACGAAAACTGTCGTCACTAAGCTCGCTGCTTCCGTACCTCTCCATGAATCCGTCACAGTCGGAGCAGCTTGTCTTCATCGAAATCGCTCCGTCGCAAAAGAATCATCCGATTCTCGCCACCGCCACAGACGAGGCGGTGGCGGGCTGGGATCGTCTTCCGCCGATCTTTCGAACGCAGACAACGTACCGTGCGAAGGCGGAGGCCACGGTTCTTGCAAATACCAAAATCAACACCATCGTCCTCAACGATCCGCTCATTGCCATTCGCAACGTGAACAAGCAAAAGTCGATGGCGGTCACGGGGTACGGCATCTGGCGCTGGCGGCTTATGGCACAGGGAACGCCGCAAACCGAGAAACTGCTGGCAACATTTCTGTCGAACAGTATTCGCTGGCTGACGACGCGCGACGATAATCGTCCCGTGAAAGTGACACCGACAAAAGACGCGTACACGCAGGGCGAACCCGTGGAATTTGTCGGGCAGGTGTACGACGCCAACGCCAAGCCTGTCGAGAACGCGCAACTGAAAGTCACTGCGCGGCGCGAAGGCAAGGAGTATACAACCACGCTCCGTCCGATAGGCAACGGCCGGTATGAAGGTGTGCTTGAAGGATTGAATGAAGGCGACTACTCGTTCTCTGCTGCGGCAAACACCGAGGGGCAACCGCTTGGCGATGACGCCGGCCGCTTCTCTGTTGGCGAGTTGGCGCTGGAGTTTCAGGACACGCGTATGAATGCCCAACTGCTCCGCCAGCTTGCCGGGCGAACCGGCGGAAAATTCTATACACCGCAGACATTTGCAAATCTTGTTGATGAGCTTCGGAACACGCCAACGTTCGTTCCGAAGGAAATTCATAGCGCGCAGGAATATGAATTATGGCATTGGAAATACATGCTCGCTCTCGTTGTGCTGCTCTTTGCAATGGAGTGGTTTGTGCGGAAGAGAGCCGGAATGCTGTAGTGTGACAAAATCCCAAAGACAAGACCGAAATGACAAACAAATTCCAAAACCCAAAAGGCAAACTCCCAATAAGTCTTAGGTGATCACCCTTTGGTCCTTGGAGTTTGATATTTGTTTGTGATGTGTTGCTTTTTTCCTTTGGAGGTTATGATCCGTAACATCCTAAAGAAACTCAACTTCTTTCAGGAGCAGATAATCATGAAACGCATTGCGGTGTTGCTCGCGCTTTTTTGTATCCTCAAATCGGTAGTGTCATCGCAAGTTCTTCTCGAACCGCCTGAGGGCAAAGTGTACCGTGGGACCCAGACAGAACCGGGGTGTTCTTCTGGCGCCGCAATCAACTCCTGTGAGGGTGACCATGTGTGCAAGTGTTCTTCACATTAACGACGAGGGCTACCACAATGAGCACTCTGACCGGATCGGTGGCACTCATCACCGGCGTGAGCCGCACAAACGGAATCGGTTTCGGAACTGCGAAGCGGCTTGCATCCATGGGTGCCGACCTGTTCATTCAATCCTTTGCCCCGTACGACCGGATGTTTCCGTCGATGGGCAGCATTCCCGAGCCGAAGCTTCTCGTTTCCCAGCTTGAGAAGCACGGAACAATGGTCGAGCATCTGGAGGCAGATTTTTCGAAACCCGGTGCGCCCGCGCTGGTCATGGCAAGCGCAGTCCAGCGGTACGGTCACATCGATATTCTCATCGTGAATCATACGCACGATACGTTGAAGACACTTGACGAGCTGACGGCGGACGAGATCGACAAACATCTCAGCGTCAATGTCCGTGCAACTCTTCTGCTGATTCAGGAGTTTGCGAAGCAGCACGACAAGAGCAAGCGCGGGAGTATTGTTCTGTTGACATCCGGACAAGATCTGGGGCCAATGGAGCACATGGCGTACGTTGCATCGAAGGGGGCACTGCAGCAGTTGACGTGCAGTCTGTCCGATCATCTTATTGGAAAAGGAATCACGGTCAACACCGTGAACCCGGGACCGACCAGGACGTACACGCCCGATCCCGCACTTGACAGCGCAGTCGTGCAACGGATGCCGCAAGGCCGGTGGGGAGAACCCGACGATGCGGCGCGGCTGATTGCTTGGCTGGTCTCGGATGAGGCGCGCTGGGTGATCGGGCAGGTGATTAATTCGGAAGGTGGATTCAGACGAGGATAATCATTTCACTTACTGACGTTACGCAAGCCCAAACAAAAAGCTTAACCGCGAAGGCACGAAGCGCATAAAGGTTTACAAAATCTTAGAGATTTTCTTGGTGATCCTTGGTGCTCTTCTTGACTTCGTGGTGAATTCTTCTGTTCGGGCGTGAGATCATTCAATTGTCATAGGAGACACAGTGATACGCACATCAACGTGGGTTGGAGTTTTGCTGGTTGGAATCGCCGCCGTGGCGTTTGCGCAGTCGCCGCGCTTTGAGGCTGTGCCGACCGATGGTACACAATGGTTCAAAGGAAACACGCACACCCACACACTGGAAAGCGACGGCGACTCGCCTCCTGACACGGTCATTAGTTGGTACAAGAGGCACGGCTACAATTTTCTTGTCGTCTCCGACCACAACGTCTTTGTCGATCCGGCTCGCTTCTCGCATTTCGTTGATGCATCGTTCCTGCTCATTTCGGGCGAAGAGCTGACAACAGCGTTCGGGAAGAAACCGGTGCACATCAACGGACTCAACATTCCGGGAGTCATCCAGCCAATCAAGGATACGACGCTGCTCGGCACCGTGCAGAAGAACGTCGATGCGGTGCGCGAAGTGAACGGCGTTCCACATATCAATCATCCCAACTTCGGTTGGGCGATTGGTGCGGAGGTTCTCGCACAGGTACAGCGCGACAAGTTGATCGAGATTTTTAATGGCCATCCACTTGTCCATAACCACGGTGGCGGCAATTCGCCCGGTATGGAAGAGGTGTGGGATATGCTGCTCACCCGCGGAAAAAGGATCTATGGCATTGCAGTCGATGATGCGCACCATTTCAAAGAGGAGTTTGCACCGGATCGCGCGAATCCCGGAAGGGGTTGGGTTGTTGTCCGCTCGCAGACTCTTGCACCACAAGAAATTCTCTCGCGCATGGAGGCAGGACAATTTTACGCGAGCACCGGCGTTGTTCTCGAGAACGTGATTGTGAACGCAACGAGCCTGGAAATCCGCATTCAGAAAAAGGGGGACTTCAAATACACAACGGAGTTTATCGGCGACGGCGGGAAGGTGTTGCTTCGCACGGGAGAAAATCCCGCGGTCTACCCACTCACGGGTTCGTCAACATACGTCCGCGCCCGCGTGACAGACTCGGGCGGATCGGTGGCATGGATTCAGCCGGTGTTTGTTGTGCAGTAACTGGCGAAACAGACTGGGCCTATGAACCGCAAGCAGCATAACAAACTCATTCTTGTACTCGGTTCGCTGACTGCGATCGGGCCGTTCTCCATCGATATGTACCTGCCGGGATTTCCCGCGATTGCCCGTGACCTGACCTCGGACATCTCGCATGTTGCGCTCACGCTCACCAGTTATTTCATCGGCATCTCCATCGGGCAGTTGGTGTACGGTCCGCTGCTTGACCGGTACGGACGCAAGAAGCCGGTCATTGCCGGATTGTTGATCTACATTGTTGCCGCGATTGGATGCGGACTTGCCCCGACCATTCACTGGCTGGTGGTGATGCGGTTTCTGCTCGCGATCGGGAGTTGCGTGGGAATTGTCGCGGCACGGGCAATTGTGCGCGACCTGTTTCCAATGAATGAAGTGGCAAGAATCTTCTCGACGCTCATGCTTGTGCTCGGCGTGTCGCCCATCATCGCGCCGACGGTGGGCGCGTACGTCGCCGATATGTACAGCTGGCGGCTGATCTTTGCCGTCCTCGCGGCGATTGCGGCGCTCATACTCGCCGGAGTCATACGCTTTCTTCCCGAGAGCCGCTCCGCCGACACGTCCATTTCCTTGCATCCGATGCAGGTCGTGCGCGAATATCTTGCCGTGTTGAAGACGCCGAAGTTTATCGTGTACGGCGTGGCGAGCGCGGCTGCATCGGGCGGATTGTTCGCCTACATTTCGGATGCGCCGTTTGTGTACATGAACCTGTTCGGCATGACGGACAAAGAGTTCGGATGGATGTTCGGTCTGAGCGCGTGCGGCGTGATTGGTGCGAGCCAGGTGAATAGATATGTTCTCAGGACGCGCACCAGCAGGGAAATTTCCATGGCTGCTGTTCTTGCGCAGAGCGTTGTCACCGCGTTGTTTGTGGTTGGCGTACTTGTCGGACTTCCGCCCCTGGGAGTTATTCTGATGATCTTCAGCTACCTCGTCGCCCTCGGCTTCCTCAGCCCGAACACGACGGCCATGGCAATTGAGCCGTTCACGCGCAACGCAGGTACAGCTTCCGCACTCATGGGAAGCATGCAGATGGCCTCGGGTGCGATCGGCTCAGCGCTCGTGAGCTACTTTCATACCGGCACCGCGTTTCCGATGGCGGCACTGTTGTTGGCATCGGCGGTGGTGAGTTTGGTGTTGCAAGCAGGATACCGCATAACAAGAAGCAAATTGCTTGAAATTCCCCTTGATCGGTGATGTCATAATTCGCTATATTCCTATGGCATTTTGCCATAGGATCCTATAGAATTATGACACCCTACATTTCGCGGGAAATTCACTCGGCTGTTTTGTCGGCACTCAAGGTAATGCCTGTTGTTGTGATAACAGGAATGAGACAAACAGGCAAGACCACATTCGTGAAGAACGATCCTCTGTTCAAAGGATACCGCTACATCACGTTGGATGACTTTGCAACGCTGCAGACGGCGTTGTCGCAACCCGAATCGCTTCTTCAGATGGATGATCGGCTGTGTATCGATGAGGCGCAGAAGGCGCCGGTTCTGCTCACCGCACTCAAACGAGCGGTTGACCACGACAGAAGGCCCGGCAGATTTGTTCTCTCAGGCTCGGCAAATTTCGCACTGCTAAGGGGGATTTCTGAAAGTCTGGCCGGACGCGCCGTCTATCTCACTTTGCAGCCATTCTCTCTCCGAGAGACGCACCAGGAAATCACGAGGGAACCGTTTCTTGTCAACGTGTTTACGGATGAGATCAAGTCAACCGATGAATCCGCTCAAGCGCTTGGTGTGACAGATATTCTTCGCGGCGGAATGCCCGCAGTAAGGAATCTCAGACCGGACGCTGCCGCTGTCTGGTTCCGTGGATTTGAGCAAACCTATGTCGAGCGCGACATCAGAGAGATTGCACGCATCGATGATGTTCTCGGGTTTCGTAATCTGATCACACTGGCTTCGTTGCGAACGGGTCAGCTTCTCAATATGAGCCAGCTTGCCCGCGATGCAAAGCTTTCGCAGATCACGGCAACGCGATACATTCAGCTTGCAGAGACGTCGTTTCTGTTCCGGCGCCTTCCGCCGTTCCTGCGCAACCGCAGCAGTCGCCTTATCAAGACCCCCAAGTTCTACGTAACGGATTCCGGCATGGCGTGTCAACTTGCGGGGATTGATCGACTGGACAGCGAAGAGCCGATGCGCGGTGCGCTGTTTGAGACGTTTGTCCTGCAGAACATTGCCTCGATTCTTGAAGCGCACTTGCCTGACGCCCGTGTTGCGTACTGGCACATTCAGGGAAGGCGCGAGGTAGACTTCATCATCGAGCACAAGAGACATTGTATTGCCATCGAGGTGAAGGCCGCTGGTCGCTGGTCGGAAAGCGATCTCGCGTCGCTGAAGATCTTTTTGGAAAACACGCCTTCGTGCCGCGCGGGAATTCTTGCGTACAACGGCACTCAAACGGCACAGCTTGGCAAGAAGTTGTGGGCGGTGCCGCTGAGGACACTGCTCTTGTAGGAAGCATACTAGTGCGTCAGCGCGATTAGCCCAACGCTCGTCGGCTACTTTCACAACAGCACCGCGTCGCCGATGGCGGTGCTGCAAGTGCGATACAGGAGATTTGGGGAAACGGAGAGTCTGTGAATTTGGGGTAAGCTGTTGCGTTGCTTCTCTTCCGTCTTTGCTTTAGATTGGTTGTGACCTAAGCAAGTATGCACACGCGAATCAGTGGCCCACTTCTGTTGATTCGAATGTCGGAGATACCACAGATTGAAACCGAAGCTCGTAAGACTCTATCTTGCCGAAGAAATCCCCACCGGTTTGAGGACAATTGAGTTGTCTAACACAACTGTTGTCGGAACGCTCTTTCCTCGCTCATCACTAGACACATTCGGTAAACGCGAATCATCAAACAAACCGGGAGTATACCTGTTGGTGGGCACTGATGAAGGCGAT
>CAYJNF010000077.1:4211-11057 GCA_964370915.1 uncultured Chitinophagales bacterium | reverse complement strand
GCGGAGACGGTAAGTGCATGCGTAAATGCCGGGGCAGCCGTCCATGCCGTTCCATCGTTCGAATAGGACTCAGTCCACTGATTACCGACCCGCTTCACTCTCAAGTATAGCGGCGCGCCTATCGGAATTGTCTGATCCAGCCGCACCGTCGGGCTTCCGGCAACAAAGCTCGCGGCGAATGCTCGGAGATTCGATGCATCCCGGACGAAATCAAACCGGAGATAGTTCTGAGCGTCTTGCTCCACGAGTATTCCTGCCATCTCATATTGTGCCGTCATTGGCATCTCGAACTTCACTTCAAGTTCAAAGTCCGTGTTCGCTGCCGTTTGCATAATGCGCGGCGCCATGTTACCGTTCCAGATATCATGCGAAGCACCTGCAGGCAGGGCGATCGAGAAGCCGGCATCATGGGTGCCCGTCCCAACCATACTAAATGTCGACGGCATGCCCGGATTCACAACCTGCCACACGGCAGTGTTCAATGTCGGTCTGCTGAAATCATCCGAGATGATCGTTCCCGGCGGCAAGGCATTCACGGTTAACGCTGCTGTGTTGCTTGTTGCACTCCCCGCAGCATTGGATACGACGCACCGGAACGTTGCGCCATTATCGGCCAAGGTTGTTGGCGGCGTTACGTACGTCGCACTTGTTGCTCCGTCGATGTCCGTTCCGTTTTTCTGCCATCGATATGCCAACAGTCCGGTCCCGCTCGCAGATACATGAAATGTTGCAGACTGACTGACGAAGACCGTTTGGTTTTCCGGATTGGTCAGGATGAGCGGCGGATCAGCAGCCGTTGTGAAGCCGCGAGCAGGGGACCAATTTCCCGTGCCGAGGAAATTACTTGCATTCACCCGCCAGTAATAGGTTGAAAGTTTTACCAACGGAGCAGACAACCCAAGAGATGTCGTCGTTACCCCCGCAGTATCGAAAACGACGTGTGCGAATCCCGCATCCGTCGCAAGCTGCAACCGATACGTGAATGCACCCAACAGCAGGTTCCATTCGAACGTCGGGGTCAGACTGATCCCCGTCGCTCCATCAATTGGACTGACGAGCGTCGGCGGAGAGGGAATCGTGAAGAGTGTTGTGAATACCCAACCGCCAAGCAGAGGCGTCCACGAGCTGGTGCCTTCCTCGTTTATTGAGCGCACCCTCCAAAAATACGTGAGGTTGTGTTCCAGCGCGCTTGGCAGAACAACGACCGTGTCGCTCACTGTGGTAGTGTCAAGCAGAATCTGCGTGAACAGAGCATTTGATGATACCTGCAATTGATATCCTGATGCCTCTTCGACAGAACCCCACTCAAACGTTGGCGTCAGCGGGATCTCTCCTGCGTTGTTTGCTGGCACGAAAAGAACGGGTGATCGGGGAGTTCCTTTGGTTCTGAAGTGCCAGACCTCCGACCAATCACTTTCTCCTGCTGCGTTCTTCCCTCGCACACGCCAGTAATAGAGTGTTCCCGACGAGAGAGAAACTGCGCGCTGCGTTGCAGTAATGTTTGAAACATTGACCCGGAGCGTGGTGAACAGTGAATCGGTGGAAACTTGAAGCTGATACGTGGATGCAAGAGAGTCAGTCTGTGCCCACCATGCAAGGTACAGAAGAAAGGTGCGTTGATTTGTGGCACCGTTGACGGGTGAGTACAGAAGAGGGGCAGCTGGGCGGTCGAGATGGGTCGTGAAGTTCCACCCGCCCGTGGCAGGCGACCATGCGCTCATGCCTCCAGTGTTTATGGATCTCATCCTCCAATAGTATTTTATTCCGGTTCCCAACGGTTCCGGCGGCGTGTACGATTCTCCAACGATGGTACTGCTTGAGTAGTCACTGTCAATTTGAGCAAAAGTCGGGTCGAGGGTGATTTGCAGTTCATACATTGTTGCCCGCGCCCCCGGTGTCCATAGAAACGTCGGGTACTTTGAAAGCTCGGTTGCATTATTTGCCGGTTCCAGCAACCCCGGAGGCAGAGGATTCTCTGGAACAGTGACAAAGGTACGAACCGTGGACCATCCACTTGTGCCCATGCCATTTTCAGCATTCACGCGCCAGTAGTGGCGAAGATTTCTCGCAAGGCCCGAGAGCTGTTGTTGCGTTGTCGTAATTCCGGATGTGCTGACGACTGATGATATGAATGTTGAATCTGACGAAACTTGCAGTGTGTACGAGTCAGCCCCTTCGCTGCCGGTCCACTGAAAGTCCACTGTGGTCAGCATATCGATTACGCTGTCTGCCGGACTGATGAGTCCGGGCGGGTCCGGAATATTTCCGGTCACGGAAAATGTGCGTGACGCACTCCACTCACTTGTTCCCACCGCGTTGGTCGCATTCATGCGCCAGAAGAACGTGGCGCCGTTTGCAAGCGGGCTTGACAAGAGGATTGATAACCCTGTGTTGCCGGCACTCTGGACGAGAATGTTTGTAAAGGCAGTGTCGGTCGCCAGTTGGAATCCGTACGAATCGGCTCCCTGCGAAGCGTTCCAGAGAAAGAGAGGAGAGGCCGCGACATTCGTGGCGCTATCGGCTGGCGAAACAAGTTCGGGTGGCAACGGTGCCTGTCCGAATGTTGTGAACGACCAGACACTGGACCACGGGCTTGCCCCTCCCACATTTGAAGCATTTGCACGCCAGTAGTAGGTGACGTTCGGTGTGAGCGAGGGAACAGATACCGACGTGGCGGTGATGCTTGATTGGTTGAAGATGAGGGTGTTGAATCCAACATCCGTCGCGACCTGAAGTGTGTACGAGATGGCACCCGAAACTGAGTTCCAACTGAGCGTCGGTGCCGTTGAGACTCCGGTCGCTCCGTCCACAGGCGAAAGCAGTGTCGGTGCTGCGGGCGTTGGAGGCGCAGTGGTAAAATTCCGACTGCTCGTCCAGCTACTGTTGCCACTGGAATTTTGAGAACGAACTCGCCAATAGTACTTTGTTGAAGCATTGAACGCAGATGGCCGAGTGAAAACCGTATCGGCTATTCCGCTGACGTTGACGACCGTTCCGAGGAACAGGAAGTTTGTAGAGACTTGAATCTGGTATGCAGTGGCATTGGCCCCTGTTCGCCACATGAATGTCGGTGTTGCAGAGACATTCGTGGAGTTGTTCGGTGGCGAAAGGAGTGATGGCTGTCCCGGGCTTTGTGCCAGGGACGATGCGCTGAATGCCACAAGAAGCAACGATAAGACCAGCATTCTACGATTCATGATATCCCCCTTGTTTATGATTGTGAATTACCATTTGACTTATAAAGCGTTACCAGCCACGGCAAAAACCTTGTTCCGTGTCTGTGAAATTTCGGTGATTCTACTTCTGTAACTACGTCTTCTCATGTTGTCGTTTGTTCCGTCGTTTTGAAAACCATGTCAACGGCCGCATCTCTGGCCAGCTCCAATGTCCGGCAGAGAATGGTCGCGGGTGTGCCAAGCGCCAAAGCCCCCATGTAGCCGTGCCCGGTGTTCAGATCGTACACCCACCGTTTGAATCCGCCGGACATCCATTCGCTTTCCACCAGTCTCCCTGACTCTCCGCCCGAAAAGGCGACATTGACATTTTCGATTGGGTAGCTGAGGCCAAGCCCAGTTGATTTCACGAAAGCTTCTTTCCGCGTCCAGAAGCGGAAGAACTGTCGAAGTCTTTCCGGTTCTTTCTTCCGTCGCAGCTCAAGCACTTCACTTGCCGTGAAGAAGTAGTCGGCTATTTCCATGGGGCTGATCATCGGGTTCATTCGCTCGATATCAACGCCAATCTCGATCCCCTGTCCGACCGCGAGCAACATGTAGGTGGATGAGTGAGAGAGATTGAAACTGATTTCGTTGTTCTCTCCAGCGAGAGCAGGCTTACCGCACTGGCCATACGCGAACCGAATATCTGATGGATCACGTCGCAGATACAGAGCCAGCACCGATCTCAGAATACCACGTCGTGCGATGAAGCTGTCTCGATTACGGGTGTAGTACATTCGCCGGGATTGTTCGCACTCATGTTCATCCAGCAATTCCCGGAGGCTGTCCAACCTGTCGGGTCCGACATTTAACAGTGCGCGCCAGACATGTACCTCACCCTCACGAATCGAAAGCGCATATGGCAACGTGCATTTTGTGTGAAATGAAAGCATGTCAGTTGTACACGAGTTTTGCCAACGGATAAATCTTCGTCAATTCTTCATTGAGCATATTCAGGAGTCTCATTTGTTCGCTGTGTAAATAGAAATGGTCGCCCTGAAACATGTGAACGCTGCATTCAGCGGTGGTATGTCTGCGCCACGCATCAAGGTGAGATCGCGTAACGTCCGGATCGTATTCACCGCCGCACACAATGAACGGGCATGAAAGCGGTTCGGCCGGACGGAACTCGTACGTTTCGCACACGGCAAAGTCGGCACGCAGCACAGGTAACTTCAGTTGAAGTAATTCCCGGTTCGCCAGAATTTCCGGCGGGGTGCCTTTGAGACGACGCAACTCCTCGATCAGATCAGGATCACTGAGCAGGTGGAGCGGCTGCGTCGGACTGGGAATGTGTGCAGCGACATGACTGGAAAGAACAAGACAACTCGGGCTGAGCGCATAACGCTTCCGAAGCAAACGGGCCAGCTCGAAACTCAACAACGCGCCCATGCTGTGTCCCAAAAACGCAAACGGGACATTGAGGTATGGCAGCAACTCTTCAAGGATCAGCTCCGCCAAAGGCGCAAGCCGTTGCAGTGGAGTCTCCTTCATCCGTACGCCGCGTCCTGGCAGCTCAACAGGGCATACCTCGATTTCCGGTCGCAAATGGTTTGACCATGACCGGAACAACCAACTTCCCGCGCCCGCATACGGGAAACAGAACAACCGTATTCTGACGCCGATTTTTGATTGACTCTCAGCAACTGCCGATCGTGAATTCGAAAGCTGAATTTTCACAGGATTCCCTGGAGAATGGGATCATCTTCGCTTGCGCGTGAGCAAGATGTTTTCGTGCAACCCGCACGAGAAGGAGATCAGGAATTTGTCTGAACCCGGCGCGCGCGCCGGGTCCATCCATCAGATGCTTGCCGCTCAAGATTTTTGTGAAGCCTCTTCCATCTTCTTTCGTAAGCTCAGGGGACGCATATCTGTCCACACCTCTTTCACATATGCAAGGCATTCGGCCTTCACACCGGTTTTACCAACGTCCCTCCAACCCAACGGATTCTCCCGGTCTGCCGGCCAGATGGAATACTGCTCTTCGTGGTTAACGACAACCTTATAGATTGTCATGTCTTCCTTTTCATCAAGTGCCATGTTGTTCTCCTTGGTTGATTATGTTGTAGGTTCTGTTTCCAAATGTACCTCACTTGCGATGAACCGGTTGAAGTCTTTGTTGAGGGACAGAATGGCGATTAACAAGGTCATTGTTATTCCGCAGCCGGCGTACATTGCCGAAATGTTCTGTCCGGTCCAATCGAACACTATGCCGCCAAGGCCCATGCCCAGCGGCGCGAGACTTCCGGAGATTGTTGCAAGAAATCCAAAGACACGTCCTCGCGTTTCACTTGGTGTCGTTATCTGGACGATTGTCACGATGTACACGGATGTAATACCGCTCAATAAGCCGCTGACAAATACGATTGCAAGGGCAAGGATAGGTGTGCTGCTCAAGCCCAACATGAGAACCGTGCAGGATTCAAGCAGCATGAAGCCAATGATCATCCGCTTTCGCGTTCTTCCGGTAAACTCCTTTGCTCCCGCTGCGAGATAGCCAACGAGCGAACCGACACCGTAGGCGGCAGCAAGAAAGCCTACCCACTCTTCTTTGAGGTGCAGCAAATCCGAAACGTAATATGGGATCAAGACAATAACCGGCCCGTAGAGAAATCCGATGATCGATGAAGCAAGGACTGCATTTCGCAGACCATGCATTTGCCAGAGGTATCGCAGTCCCGATGATGTCTCTTTCCAGAACTCAGCAAGACGCTGGCGCAAAGTCACGTCGCTGTGCTTCAGCTGCTGGGGTATTTCAATGAATGACTCGCTCACGCCGGCCATGATGTACGTGAGGCCATTGGCAAGCGAAACAAGAAGAACGCCGAGGAAGCGGAACATAAACCCACCTACTACCTGACCCAGAAACACTGCCACTTGAATCGAGAATTGACCGAGTGAATTTGCGCGTGTAATTTGTGTCTCCGGGACTATGTCAGGCAAGGCCGCAGAAATCGCGGGAGAAGAAAATGCATCTGCCACAGAAGCGAACACTGAAACAACCACCAAGGCGCAGAGCAATGCGGTGGTGTGGTCGGGGAAAAGATAGAACATCGCAGCGAGCAGCAGCAATCCAATGCCGCTGAGGAGGTCGCAGTACGAGATGATTTTCCGGCGAGAGTGAGTATCGGCAAACGTTCCCCCAACTATGCCCAGCAGAATTGCCGGTATCCCTGTCAGCATGCTCATCAAACCCATGAGGCTAGCAGATCCGGTAACTTCCTTTATCCACAACACCATAACGATCGAGGAGACGGAAGTTCCCAGCCGGCTGATGAACTGACCCGAGAGTAACAACCCAAAATTGCGATTCAGGACTCTCGCACGTGCCTCAATGACAAGAGGTGGCGTCGATGTGTCAAATGGCGTCCTGCCTAATTCCGGAGTGAGGCATATACGGTTATTCTTTTTCGTATTGACGCTTGTATTCCCGATTGAATCATCGAGCATAGTTCTTTTCTCCATAGTCATGCACCCGCAAGTGTGTGCTGGGCGATGGACTGTATCTGCATTAAGCTCTTTCGAAGGTCCGCAATCAACTCCGCATTAGGAATTCTCCAACTCGTGGAAGGCATCATAGTAACCACCGTTTTATTCGCGAGGATCTGATAATGCAGACCAAACAATTTCA
>CAYJNF010000077.1:0-4201 GCA_964370915.1 uncultured Chitinophagales bacterium | reverse complement strand
TCCCGGTCGTCCGACGACAGGAACTTCCGGGTAGATCTCAGGGTGCGACACAATGACTTCACGTTCCACGCGGTTGAATAGCAGTAAGGCTGCCAGGAACGCAATGCATGATGCATACATCCTCTGAATGCCAGTTCTCGAAACACCAAATAATCCAATGATATCATCGAGCGGCAAGTATCGTCTCGCTCTTTGGCATTCTCTCTTCTGTGAGTTGATTGCTTCCCGCATGTGTCTTGAAGCCGTACAATATTCCACGTCGTTGCTCTCCATATAGTCTACAAAGCGTACAACTTCTGGAGTCGTGACCATTGCTGTAACGAGGTCCATGCAGCAATATTTCGACATAGACAGAAACTGAGTTACCTTGACCATCTTTCCGGACAATCGCTTCGCGGTCAATTGCAGAGCCAATATGAACATGGAAACCACGTCGCTGGAATCGGTCGCAAAGAGACTTCGTCCGAAATTTTCTATTTCAAATGTTGCCTGTTGATTGTCCGTGACCGACTGCAAATCCTTCACTGCGCGTGCTTGCATTTTTTCTTCAATCTTCCAACGAAGTTCAGCAGCGGGTGGCAGTTTGATAAAAGTTCTCTGTCCACTCTCCACCGGACAGATGATTGCGCGCTTCTGCAATTCGGCGGCGCCGCGCATCATGGTGTTACCATCCAAATACGCGTTGAAATTACAAATTGTGCATGCCTTTGCGTTGCCGAAGACTACAAGCTGTAGGCTGGAATGATACCACCGGTTTCCATAATTGCCGCAGTGTGCGAGCCGAGCCGCTTCTGCATACGCCGAGGGAGCACTTTCAAAGTCCAGGCACAGTGTCAAGAAGCTGTTCCGCAAAAGTGAAAGCGATTCCGCATTGGTCGGAATTTTCTGAAGCCTATGAAATATTCTGCACTGCGTTGCGTGATCAGCACAAGTCAGGATGCCAGGAGAGGGCTCCTCAGCGTTAAGTCTGTTTTCCTGTGCCGTGAGTGCAAGTGAGGTGAGGGCTTCAGTTAGTTGTTCTAGAATGGTTTCTTGTGCCGGGTTGCCAATCTCCAATGAATAGAATCGTCTGGCAATGGCAATGATAATGTGAGAGGTGTTTGTGCTCTTGAAGAGCCGAGGCTTCTTGTTATCGACAACTAGGCTTGTTGAAAAGAGATTTGCGTACTGTCCCATTTCGAGCACCTGTCCTCGATGGCGATCAGCTTCCAGGGTGCCAGACATTATATCGTTGTATAAGCTGCGCGCTGCTTGGATCAATGTTGCGGCACGTTCAATCGCGCTCAGTTTCCTTGGATCATCCTCCAAAGCAAGAGTCGCGGAAATGACCGGAGTGAAAAGATACCCGCCCCGAAGATCTGTCCGTCGGAGAAGATCCTCCACGGAATTTGGGAGCTGCTTCTGAAATGCTTTGAGCCCAGTTGCGCGCATGATACCTTTGAGCAGCCAATGATAGACACGCCCTGATTTCAGGCCCAATTCGTTGAGGGAACTCATGTCGTCGAGTTCCGGGAGAGGGACAAGCGGTGGCTTGGGATATCCCTTTATCTGTTCGTATATGTCTCGAGTGCGTTCTTCGAGGTCCATAAGATTTTTTTACTATTCCGCTTCTGCGACGTTCTGTTGTTCCTTCGGAAAAACTTCATCATTGCTCTCGCATGCGAGGCAATCGTCGATGACGCTTGCCAGGGTTCGAACATGCGGCTCCTGCAACATGCTGATATGATCGCCCGGTACATCAAATACATCCACGCCGCCATCTGAAACCTGGCTCCATCCCATATCCGGAGAACCCGTCAGACTTTTTACAGTTTCCTCGGATCTCACCAATGTGATTCTTCCGGCATAGCGTTTCACTTCATACTCGCGCCACGCTTGCGTTTGCGCCTTGTTGACCGTGACATACGAACGGAAATCCTGAAGCCTCAGATAAAATGGGAACAGGTCCGCTTTCTTGGCTTTCTTGAACACAAATCGGAAGAGATCGTCAGGTCCGAGTTTTCTGAGATAATCGATGTCGAGAGATATGTAGTCACCAAAAATGTTGACGAGCAATTCTGCGTCGTCTTTTGGTTGTTCGGAGATCGGAACGAAGGGGCCTTGATCGAAAACCGTCAGCAAACCGATTTCATGCCCCAACGAGTGGAGTTGCTGCGCGACTTCGAATGCGATAATCACCCCGAGAGACCATCCGCCTATGTAGTACGGGCCATGAGGTTGCTGCTCAAGAATTGCTTCGACATAACGGGAAGCCATCGTTTCAATCCGCGTATCCAGCTCTTCTTTTCCGTCCAACCCCTTCGCCTGAATTCCATAGACCGGTTGATCGTGAGGAAGCCGATGCGCCAGATCGGAATACCAATGCACGCTCCCACCCGTTGGGTGAATCATGAACAGCGGGGGTTTCTCGCCTCCTTTGTTCAGTACAACCAGGGTTTTCCTAAACGCACTCGGGTCGGTTTCGCGCAGCAACCCCGCGAGATGCTCGATGGTAGGATTCTGGAACAGTGAGATGAGTTGGATTTCACGATCGAACTGCTTTCGAATTTGTCCGAGCAACCGCACTGCAAGAAGCGAGTGTCCCCCGAGCGCAAAGAAATTGTCCTTCACGCCAATGGGATGCTTCTGCAAGATCTCTTCCCACAAGCGCGTGAGTCGAAGCTCCGTTGTGTCGCGAGCTGCAACGAATTCGCCTCCCACTCGACGACTCAGCTCCTCCGGAATACGGAGCGCTTTGCGATCGACTTTTCCGTTCTCGGTCAACGGCAGTGAATCGAGTCTGACGAACGTCGAAGGAATCATGTACTCCGGTAGTGAAATGTTCAATGATGCGGTAATGTCGTTCGGCTCAATCTCGGTTGTAGCCGCGTAGAACGCGACAAGTTGTCCGCGCACAGCGTCTGCAAGTACCACGGCATCGGAGATGCCCGGATACTTTGTGAGAACCGATGCGATCTCATCCAACTCAATTCGATAGCCGCGAATTTTCACTTGATGATCAATGCGTCCCAGAAATTCGATATTGCCGTCTTCAAGGTAGCGAACCAGATCTCCCGTTCGATAGAGTCGCGAATCGGACGTTCCACCAAATGGATCTGGAATAAACCTCTCGGCTGTCAGCGCAGGCTGGTTCAAATACCCGCGTGCTAAACCAACGCCGCCGATGCAAAGCTCACCGGGAACTCCGACAGGGACAGGCTGGAGTTTCGTGTCCAGGACATGGACCCGTGTGTTCGCTATGGGTTTTCCAATCGATGGTGAAGCGCTGCCGTCTGTTTGCGGCGAGACAACTGCCTCTGTTGCGAGAACCGTGCTTTCCGTCGGACCGTAATGGTTGATGAGGCTGAACGGCAGCAGACCGTTTGGTCTGCGATGAAGCGCATCACCACCGGTGAGCACTGCTCTCAAGGACGTGTTGGCCGGCCAGGCGAGATCGAGCATTGATTTCACCATGGGTGTTGGCACGAACGAGAGTGTGATCCGATTGGCAACAAACCACTCCAGAAGTCCGGTTGGATCTGAACGAGTATCATCATTGACGACATGAATACTTGCTCCGGCAACGAGATAGGGAAACAGCTCCCAGACACAGGCATCAAATCCGGCACTTGCGAGTTGTGCCGCGCGATCAGTCGCAGTTACCCTATACTCACGGATGTGCCACTGCACCAAGTTCACAAGTCCCTCGTGGTGCAGCATAACGCCTTTTGGTTTTCCCGTTGAGCCTGATGTGTAAACGACGTATGCGAGGTTTTGTGGAGTAGAGATGTTCACAGGATTATCAGCGCTCTGCAATCCGATCTGTTCATTCATCGAATCGAGATCCAGCGTGACAATTCCCTTTGTCGACAGATTCTGAGCGATCGATTTCTGTGTCAGCAGAATTTTCATGCCTGAGTCTTCGCACATGAATGCGAGTCTTTCCAACGGATAGCTTGCATCCATCGGCAAGTACGCTCCTCCCGCCTTCAGCACGGCGAGAATTCCCACGATCATCTCGAGCGAGCGCGTCACGCAAATGCCAACAATGATCTCAGGTCCGACCCCGCATGACCGCAGATAATGAGCAAGCATGTTTGCCTTTTCGTTCAGCTCTCGATACGTCAGGCAGTGTTCACCAGACTTGACAGCCGGCACCTCAGGGTTTCTGCTCACTGCTTCTTCAATCTGCTGATGAATGCACTGTCCCAACGGGAAATCC
>CAYJNF010000076.1:0-11084 GCA_964370915.1 uncultured Chitinophagales bacterium | reverse complement strand
GCAACAACTTCTCTATGAGAAAAAAGGATCAACCGGGCGAACGATTCAACGAACCGCATGGATCGTCGTGGCAGCAATTGGCTTGCTCGTCTATTTCCTGATCAACGCCGGAAGCTTCGCCGGCTCGATGACTGGCGCATCGTTCCGTGATGTTGCTTCGGTCATCTCAAAAGGAATCACGCCGTCGTTGTTTATCCTTCTCTTAAGTGCCGGAATTCTCTTTGTGTTGATAGTGAAGGGGAATGTCACACGCTTTGCGGGTTTGCTACTCGTTGTCGTTTTGTTCGCCGATATGTTTGTTTTTGGTGGAAATCAAAACAACGGGCAGACGAACCCGAACGATTACTTCAAACGTCAAAGCAAGCTCACCGAGTTTCTGCAGAATGACGGCAAACAGGATCTCTTCCGGGTGAACACGCGCAATTCCTACGGCATCCTTCCCGGCTGGGATCGGAATCAGGGAATGATCGACCGCATCTTCACGCTCGAAGGATATACGCCGTTGACCCTACAGCGCAAATACGCCCCGGTTGCCTCGCCCGATGTCTTGTACGATCTGCTCAACGTGAAATACAAAGCAGTCTTTGACGAAAAGACAGGACAACAGAATTTCGTTGAACATCCAAACCGGATGCCGCGTGCATTCTTTTTGTATGATGTGCACATTGCCCGTTCAGAACAAGAGCTGCTTGACCTCATCAAGAGCCCGAGTTTCAATCATCGAACGACAGCCATCATCGAAAAAGCGCTGAGTAAACCGCTCGCTACGCCATCGACACGACCCACGTGGGACGCACGCATAACGGAATACACCAACAATGAAATCAAACTCGATGCGCACACAAGTCAGGATGGCTTGCTCGTGCTGAGCGAGATGCATTATCCCGGATGGAAGGCATATGTTGACGGCGTTGAGACAGAAATTTATCGAACCGATTACAATCTGAGAAGTTTACTGGTGGCTCAGGGCGAGCACAAGATCGAAATGAAGTTCGAGTCGGCGACGTTCAGAAACGGAATGTGGATTTCGATCGCTACGACTGTACTGTGTTTCGCCGGAATGGCGTATTCGTTTCGCAAGCAGCGCATTCCTGCGGCATAATCGTCGGGCATGAATACATGAATATCGTCATCGTCGGGGCTGCGTATCCATTCCGGGGCGGCATCGCACATCACACGGCACTCTTGTATCGTGAGTTGAGCAAGCGGCATCATGTTCAGATCATTACATTCAAGCGCCAGTATCCGTCGTTCTTGTTTCCCGGCAAATCGCAATTTGACTCCGATGACATGATCAGCGTGCCGACCGAGCAGCTGATCGACTCGATGAATCCGCTGAACTGGATTTCTGTCGGACGAACGATCAGGCGACGGCGGCCGGATCTCTTGATTGTTACGTACTCGATTCCGTTCTTCGGACCGTGTTACGGAACCATCGCCCGGGTTGCGACGAGAAATACAAACACGAAAGTTTTGTTCTTGTGTCATAATATTATTCCGCATGAGAAGCGCCCCGGCGATGCATTGTTCACCCGCTACGCGCTCTCAGCGGGCGATTGTTTCATCGTGCAGTCCGATTCGGTTGAGCGTGACTTGAAGTCGCTGTTTCCCCAAGCGCGCTACAAGCGTATTCATCACCCGGTGTATAACGTCTTCGGTAATCCGGTGGACAAGCAACAGGCACGAAAAGAGTTGAACATCGAACGCGAACGGGTACTGCTGTTCTTCGGTTATGTTCGTCCGTACAAAGGTCTTGGGGTATTGCTCGATGCAATGCCGTTGATACTTCAGCAACTCGAAGTGCAGCTTCTGGTGGTCGGCGAGTTCTATGATGACAAGCAGAAGTATGTGGAGCAGATTCAGCGGCTCGGTCTGAACAATCACGTGACATTGACATCGGACTATGTGCCGAATGAGATTGTTGCGAAATATTTTTCCGCCGCAGATGTGGTTGTGCTGCCGTACCGTTCTGCGACACAAAGCGGCATTGCGCAGATTGCCTACAACTTCAACAAGCCGGTGATTGCAACAAACGTTGGCGGTCTTGGTGAGATCGTGCGCGACAATGTTACGGGGTTTGTTGTTCCGCCGGATGATGCCGGACGTCTCAGCGACGCGGTGATTCGCTTTTATGATGAACACCGCGAACAGGAATTTACCGCGAACGTGGAAACAGAAAAAAGAAAATACAGCTGGGAGAACATGAGCGAGGCAATTGAGAGTCTCATGAAATGATGGAACACGTGCGATGACAGATCAAACACGAGAGTACTGGCAATACGAATACGATGTCTCGGCCAGGTACATGATCCCGCTGCTTGAGCATTGGGGCGCATCCGTACGCGGTGCATCGGTGATTGATGTCGGATGCGGAGAAGGCGGAGGACTCTGCGCAATGTTTGATGCGGGTGCGGCGTTGTGCCATGGTTTCGACATTGAGGTCGGGCGAGTAGACGCTGCAAACGAGCTGAAAGGCGAGCGACGGCTTGATCTCACGATCGGGAACCTGTATGAAGACCGGTTGCCGTTCACAGAAAACACGTACGACGTCGTTGTGCTGCACGACGTGTTCGAACATCTGGAGCGCAAGGATGACGTGATGCAGAAGCTTTCCGCGTACGCGAAGCAGTCCGGCAAAATCATGATTACGTTTCCACCGTACTATTCCGCGTACGGCGCGCATCAACAGTTGCTTCACACATCGTGGGCAAAGCTTCCGTTCGTTCACCTTCTGCCGTTTGCGATCTCAAAAATTCTGCCGCGACTCAAAGGCGAGAGCCAATTCTACATCGAAGAAATTCAGAAGCTTGGCAAGCTGAAGATGGGAATGAAAAAATTCGAAGCCATTGTCGCGCGCAACGACCTGACGATCGCCGGAAAGCAGGCATACTTTATCAGTCCGAATCACATCCGCTTCGGGCTGAAACCTTTGCCTGCGGGTAAGGTGGCAGACATTCCAATCATCGGAGAAGTTGTGTGTACGGGAGTTGTGTATGTGCTTGCTAAATTCTGAGGAGCCGCGTCCCAGGCGACGAAGAATCTTTCACCGTGAGATTCTTCGCCTTATGGAAAACAGGCTCAGAATGTAGAACCTTTTGCCTCGAAACGTTATCTTAGCACATGTCCGAGCCGCTCGTATTTGTTATTCTTGTGAACTGGAACGGCAAGGCCGTCACGCTCGACTGCCTCGATTCGCTGACGAAGATTTCGTACGGGAATTTTAGGGTCATCGTTGTCGACAACGCGTCAGCAGATGGATCCTCGCAAGAGATACGGCAGAGATTTCCGGATGTTGTTGTTCTTGAGCAGAAGGAGAATCTCCGGTTCGCCGGTGGGAACAATGTCGGCATGAGGTACGCTCTTGAACGTGACGCCGGGTTATTATGTCTGCTCAATAATGACACTACTGTTGACAAAGATTTTCTCACGCATCTAGTAGCGCGGATTCAGAGCGACCGGCACATCGGGATGGTCGCTCCGAAAATCTTCTATCACAGCGAGCCAGACAGAATCTGGTTTGCCGGCGGCGAGATTTCGATGTGGACGGGGACGATGAAGCACACTGGCATTCGGGAAGTGGACACCGGCCAGTATGATCAAAGCAAAGAGATCGATTACTCGACAGGTTGCTGCATGCTCACAACACGGGAAGTCATAGAGAAGGTCGGCATGTTCGACGAAACATATTTCATGTATGCTGAGGATGCAGACCTCTCGATGCGCATCCGGCGCGCGGGTTACGCAATCATGTTTGAGCCGAAAGCAAAAGTCTGGCATAAGCTTTCGGTGGCAAGCGGCGGACATCTTTCATTGTTTAAGATGAAAAACAAATTCCTGAGCAACCTCCGGTTCTTTTTCGGCTACGCCACCGTGCCACAGCGATTGGTGTTTCCGTGGATGAACATTGCGGTGAACGGATGGGCTGCACTGAAATACGTTCTTAGCGTGCGACGGTGACGATGGAGTTCGGCAAGCATTTGGGGAAAGGGATCTGGGGACTGGCGGATAAATTCTTGCCGGTGATTTATGGACTGGCATATGTGCTGCTGGTGATACGCGTTCTGCCGGAAGAGGAATTTGGTAATTTTGTTCTTGTGCAGGAGATTTTTTTGATCATCACCGGACTGGCAACGGCGCTTGCGTTGCAACCATTGCTGAAGTTCGCGTCTGAAGATACTGGGGATTCGCGGGTTTATGTTGGCATTGCCCTGATTCTGTACTCTTGGTTTCTTGCAATCTGCTCGCTGTCTATCGCGTTATCCAGGACTCCGTTAAGCGATCTTTTGAACTCGCCAACGCTCGCTCCGCTTCTGCTGTACATCCCGGCAATGCTGCTAGCATCGTTTCTTCGAAACTTCTGTCTTGTCTTGCTGCAATCGCGCTTCCGCATCAAAGAGGTATTCTGGACCGACAGTTTGCATTTTCTTGGAACGCCACTTCTGATCTGGTTATGGTCACGCATGCATTTGTTCGATTCAGCGGTCGACCTGCTCAACATCGGCCTTATTTCACTTGCCGTATCATCTGCAGCAGGCCTTTTTTTCGCTCGTGATGTTTTCGTGGTTCGGTTTTCATGGGACAAGAATCAAGTGAAAAAAATGTGGAACTATGGCAGCTATAGTTTTGGAAGCACGGTGAGCGCTCTTATGCTTCAAAGGGCCGACACGTTCATTCTTGCCTCCTTTACTGGTCCTGCGCAGGTTGCCGCATACAATGCCGCGAAAGTGTTTGTTCGAGTATACGACATGGCAATGCAGGTAATCACAATGTTCATTCTGCCTGCTGCATCGAAACTCTCGTCTCTTGGCGAATCGGTTAAGTTGAAGATAATGGTGGAAAAGGGAATTCTGTTCTTCACGATCGGAATGATGCCGATACTCTTTTTGTTTCTTGCCTTTCCGTCACATCTCGTCGGCGTACTTTATGCTGGACGGTATGCTGATGCTATTCCGGTACTCCGAGTCTTTTCACTCGCCGCACTTGTTGTGTCTACCGCTGCCGTGGGAGGAAACGCTCTCATGGGATTGGGCCACACGCGTCAGGTCTTTGCTATTGGCACTCAAACCCTCGTTGTCTCTATGGTTGCGTATTTTGTTTTCATACCCTGGCTCGGCGGAATAGGCGCGGCACTTGGCTATGTTTGTATGAGCTATCTGGGAACAGCTCTCACACTTCGATATTTGAACAAATATGTGCCTATAACACCAAGTGAAATTCTGAACAGGAGAACCGATATTGCGGTTTTTGTAAGATCGCGTCTTGGACTACTCCACAAACGTCTTTCATAAACTCATGGCTGAGAAGTGTAAAATCTGTGGATCCAATTCGGAATTCCTTTTCACACAGAGAATTCTCCGCAAGTACGATGCCCGCTATTTCTATTGCGAGCGTTGTGAGTTCATGCAAACAGAAAAACCCTACTGGCTGCAAGAAGCCTATGAAAGTTCGATGAACCTTACTGATTGCGGAATACTCCTACGGAACATCTACTTCTCACGATTGCTATCGCCACTTTTGTTTTATGGATTCGACAGAAATGGACGGTTTGTTGATTACGCGGGCGGCTACGGCGTGTTGACGCGCTTGATGCGAGATATTGGTTTTGATTTTCTGTGGTATGATCCATACACCACGAACATTCTAGCAAAGGGTTTTGAATACAAGGCAGAGACGGGGCCCGTTGGACTTGTAACGGCATTTGAAACGTTTGAACACTTTGAAGAGCCTTTATCAGAAATTGAAAAGTTGCTGGCTCTGTCTCCCAATGTTGTCTTCTCGACCGCGTTGCTTCCCAAACCGATTCCCGGGCCCAATCAATGGTGGTATTATGGATTGGAACATGGTCAGCATATTGCCTTGTACTCACTTAAGACCCTGCAATTTCTGGCAGGAAGACTCGGCTCAAGGTTGTACTCAAACAGCGTGGATTTTCACGTTTTTACCAAGGAAAGGCTCAATCCGCTATTCTTCAAATATCTGCCAATGCTGTCAAAGTATGGGTTGTTCTTTTTCGTGAGGAGCCGCATGAAAAGTAGAACTGCCGACGACATGCACCACCTCATCATGCAAGAAACGAATCGGGGTTGAATTGGATCTACGGACAGCCATTCGGAAAGTACTTCAGAGGTTCGGCTACGACATTGTGAAATGCGAGTTCCAGACCGATCACTCCGCACGCCTCATGAAGTTCCTCGCCGACCAGAGAATAAACCTGGTGTTCGACATCGGTGCAAACACTGGGCAATCAGGGAACTCGCTCCGCCAAATCGGTTATCATGGACGCATTGTTTCTTTCGAACCACTTTCATCTGCATTCGCTCTCCTTCAGGAAAAAGCGCAAACAGATCCTCTATGGAAATATGAGCATCTGGGGCTCAGCGACAGGGAAGGAAAGGCGACAATCAACGTATCGCGCAATTCTCAGAGCAGTTCCCTTCTCGACATGATGCCACTCCACGCTCAGTCGTCAGAAGCATCGAGCTACATCGGCAAGGAGGAAATCGAGTTGAGCACCGTAGATACGATGATGATGAAACACTATCGGGAGGGCGATAGGGCATTCTTGAAGATCGACTCCCAGGGATACGAACAAGTCATTCTCAATGGGGCTGAAAAATCAAGCGGGCTGATCAGGGGCATAGAACTCGAGCTGTCTTTCTTACCTCTCTACAAAGGCGCCCCATTATTTTCGGAAATGCATGAGTACCTGAGAAGAGGAGGCTACGCTTTGATTTCAATTGAACCTGTCTTCTTCGATCCAAAGTCGGGGCAACTTTTGCAGGCGAACGGTCTCTATGCTCGCATAGCTGAAGAGCAGGGATGAAAGTCCTTTTTGACTATCAAATATTTAGTCTGCAACATCATGGCGGTGTTTCCAGGTACTTCTTTGAGTTGATCAATCAATTGGTGGCACGCAAAAACATTGACGTTGAGGTGTCCGTCGGCTACTCGGACAACTTGTACCTCACGCAGGCGGAGTTCAAGAAAACGAATGTGCTATCGCGACACCTGCGGGGCGAAATCAGAAACTCGATATCAAGGATACTCAATCGTCGGCTGAGCAGAGTTGCATTGCGTCGTAATGACTACGATATTTTTCATCCGACATACTACAGAACGTACTTCCTCAACCTGGTTGGCCGCAAACCATTTGTGCTGACTATCTATGACATGACGCATGAGCTTTTTCCAAACGCTTTCCCGTACCGCCAACAGGCGGTCGCTCAACAAAAAGCAATTCTCGCCAAGCGCGCGGCAAAGATAATCGCGATTTCCGAAAGCACGAAACGAGACGTGGTGAGAATTCTCGGTGTCCCGGATTCGAAGGTTGAGGTAATCCATTTGGCAAGTTCAATGTCGGCGTCTTTGGCATTTGCGAACACGATGAACCTTCCCTTGAAGTATCTCTTGTTTGTCGGCCATCGTTGGGGGTATAAGAATTTTGAATTATTTGTCAGAGCTGTTACCCCACTACTTTTATCAGATGAGGCACTAAAGGTTGTGTGTGTAGGCGGCGGTCCATTCACGGCACGGGAGCGCCAACTCTTTACATCTCTGAGGATCTCTGGAAAACTTAGTAATTACTCTCTCAGCGACGAGGTGCTGTCGGCAGCCTACAACAATGCCATTGCTTTCGTTTTTCCATCATTGTATGAAGGGTTTGGCCTTCCAATTCTGGAGGCCTTTTCATGCTCTTGCCCAGCAATTGTAAGCAACTCAAGCTCCTTCCCCGAAGTTGCAGGCGAAGGAGCAAAATATTTTGACCCCACCGATGAACTCTCATTGCGAAGGACGATAGTGGAAGTGGTGAACAATATTGATCTCCAGCGAGAGCTAAAACGAAAGGGTTACGAGCAATTGAAGAGGTTTTCATGGACGCGAACCGCTTCAGAGACCGAAAAACTCTATAGAACGGTCTTGCAGAATTAGTATTGCCAGCAGTTCTTCCTCTGTGTGAAACTAAAAAGGAGAAAACAAATTGAAAAAGGCATTGATTACTGGAATCGCAGGGCAAGACGGATCATATCTTGCCGAGATTCTTCTCGAGAAAGGATATGAAGTCCACGGTGTGATCCGGCGGAGCAGTTCGTTCAACCGCGGTCGCATTGATCACATGTACATTGCCAATCCGGAGTTGATGAATAAGAAGATGTTCCTCCACTACGGGGATGTGACTGATACGAGTAACCTCAATCGTCTTTTGGAAAAGATTGAACCTGCAGAAATCTACAATCTTGCAGCGCAAAGCCATGTGAAAGTCTCATTCGATATTCCAGAATATACTGCCGAAGTCGATGCAATCGGCACACTACGGTTTCTCGATGCGATTCGCGAGACGGGCGTGAAGACCAGATTTTATCAGGCATCAACCAGCGAGCTGTTTGGCAAAGTGCAAGAAGTTCCGCAAACGGAAAAAACTCCCTTCTATCCCCGCAGCCCGTACGGCGTGGCGAAATTGTATGGCTACTGGATTGTTGTCAACTATCGTGAAGCGTACAACCTCTTCGCCTGCAACGGAATTCTCTTTAACCATGAATCACCACGACGGGGTGAAGCGTTCGTTACCCGCAAGATTACGATGGGAGCGGCAAAGATCAAACACGGACTCCTGTCCGTTCTGACACTTGGCAACCTCGACGCAAAGCGCGACTGGGGTTTCGCAAAGGAGTATTGCGAGGGAATGTGGCAGATGTTGCAGCTCGACGCCCCAGAGGATTTTGTTCTTGCAACAGGTGAAACTCACACCGTGCGCGAGTTTGTCGACGTGGCGTTTGCGGAACTTGACATGCCTGTGGAGTGGACCGGTAAGGGTGCCGATGAAAAGGGCATTTCAAAGAAGACAGGCAAGGTAGTCGTCGAAGTCGATCCGCGATACTATCGCCCCACGGAAGTCGAGTTGCTCATTGGCGATCCAAGCAAAGCAAAGAAAAAATTCGGATGGGCACCGAAAACGACATTCATGGATCTGGCGAAGATGATGGCCAAAGCCGATTCCGATCTCGTCGCGAAGCACGGTCTTCGCGTGCTGTATTGATTCAAAAGACTCACTCATGAAACCTCAACGCGGTGTGAACATTATGTCCGACACGCAGGACCATGAGCATGGAGGGGATGAGTTTTCAAGACCAGCGAACAGTTTTCCGCGTGTTGCTGTTGTGGTTCCCATTTACAATCGCGTTGAAACGACTCTGGAGTTCCTTCGCCTATTTCAGAGCGTGTCCTACCCAAACTACGAAATCATCGTCGTTGACGACGGATCAACAGACGATTCCAGTGACAGAATCAGTAGAGAATTTCCCGCGGTACGGTTGCTCAGAGAGAAGGGAGACCTTTGGTGGGCGGGGGCAACCAATGCTGGTCTGAAAGACGCGATCACACGCAATGCTGACTTCGCGCTGACCATAAACGACGATGTGACTTTCAATAGTGATTTTCTTGACCACCTTGTCTCCCGCGCACTTCGCGAACCGAACACGCTGGTCGGAGCTATCATCTACGAACACGGACACTCAAACAGACTCTGGTACGCCGGGGGAAAAATACGGTGGCTCCATGGAGAGTTCGTCCATAGAAAATCCCTAGATGACGGACCGCTTCTCTGGTTGACGGGAATGGGCACGTTGATTCCAATCGATGTCTTCGGGAGAATCGGTTTCTATGATGAAAGACACTTTCCTCAGTATGCGGCCGACGTTGATTTGACAATGAGAGCACGATTAAACGGGCTGAGGTTGGCTATTGTGCCCGAGAGTGTTATCTGGAACAAAGCCGGTGAATCTTCGCAACTCATCATCAGAAAAAATGTGACGCTTTCGACCTTCTTCCTTCCCTTGTTTTCCCTCAGGTCTGATTCGATGCTGAGAATGCGGCTATGTCTTTACAGGCGTTACTGGCCGAAAACACTTATTCCGGTTGCTCTCTTGACTTACTACACAAAGCATTTTGCGAAGCAATCCCTTCGACTCCTGAGAGTCAGATAATTCTGCCAATTCGTTCACCTTCCCCGGGATGTTGGTTTCACGTCTCCCTCAAGCAGCAGTGGACGGACAGTCAATATTGCATTTTGTCTTGCTTCGGATTATCTTGGATTCAGAGTCAAGCGGACCCTCCAATCGCTTCCTCTACTCAGTTGACATATCTCATCACTCGAGGGGGTTCTCATGAGAACATTCTATTCTGCTCTCTTCCTTTTCTTTGTTCTTTCCTCTGCCAATTCTCAATCATCATTCTCGCCTTTCGTTCCTGACGCGAATACAATTGCGCTTTGGCATTTCAATGAGTCTTCGGGCTCGACTGTTCAAGACACATCGTCTAACCACATTAGTGGAAGTGTATTTGGCGCAGCCATTGTGCCGGGCCGTTTCGGCAATGCCCGAAACTTCGATGGTATTAATGACTATGTGCTCATTCCGTCTAGTCCGTACTTCGACTTCGGTTCAAATCAGAGCTTTACGATAGATGTTTGGTTCAAGACCACACAAACAAATGTCGCAGAGTTCATTCGTCGCGGATTGGCACCACAACCCGGATTCATGCTTCGGATTCTGGAAGGTAGAGTTCAGGGCATGATAGGCAACCGCGAGAATGGTACACCACCCGACACTCTCCTTGCAGTCACCAGCACTCAATCGTACAACGATGGAAACTGGCATCTTGCTTCGCTCGAGCGCGATAGGGCCAGGAACAAACTGTCTCTATACGTTGATGGACTTCTAGCAGCAACACCAATAGATGATTACTTCCCAAATAGTCTCTCATCCGTCAGGCCTGTGACAATGGGAACGTGGGAATCCGGAGTGGTGTTTTTCGCGGGCATGCTTGATGAGATCCGCATCTCGAACATCGCACGCCATGCTGCGCCTGTGGTAAGTGACACTGTTGGTCTATGGCATCTCGACGAAACTGCGGGAACGACGCTTTATGATTCCTCCCCATTTCGGAATAATGCCACTGCATCCGGAACTTCCGTCGTGAGTGGAGCTATAGGCAATGCTCGCCATTTCAATGGATACAGCAGCTACGCCACGATACCGTCGATTTCATCTTACAACTTTTCGAGTTCAGAGAGTTTCACAGTGAGTGTC
>CAYJNF010000075.1:0-11215 GCA_964370915.1 uncultured Chitinophagales bacterium | reverse complement strand
GTGTCTGGATGATTGCATGAATAGGATACTTCGTGTCCACCACGCGTGAGAGCCAGCTTGGAATCTCCACGAACTTCGAATTCTCCGGGGCGAAAAGTCTGAGCCCGTCACTATGTGTGCCGACCCACAGCTTGCCCGTCCTGTCCATGAGAAGGCTGCGGATCCGGTACTCACAAGAAGTCTTATCAAATCGATGAGCGGTTGCATTGAACCTTCCCAAATACGGCGGTTCGCTAGCTGAGGCAACCCAGACGTCTCCTCGCGCATCCTTGTACATGGTCGTGATCTCTCGCGGTTCATCCAAAACCTTGTCCGGAAGAAACACGTCTTTCTCAGGATTGAATCGTTTGATTCCATGGTCACTCGTGCCGAGCCAGAGGTCGGAGTCGGAGTTGACAAGAACTGAAGTCACTGTCTGATCGCTTTGAGGATCGTCGGTTAGCGTGTAGTGATGAAACGTCTCGCTTCGGGGGCTGAAACGGCTCACCCCACGATCGGTCGCGATCCATATATTGCCGGACCTGTCTTGGCAGAGTGACCAAATGAGATCATTCAGCAAGCTAGTCGGGTCGTCAAGTTTCTGTCTGAATTGGGTCCATGTATTTGTTTTTCTGTCGAGGCGGCTTAAACCATCGCCTGTCCCGCCCCAGAGAAACCGGTTACCCTGCAGAAGAAGCTTTGTTACAACATTGCTGGTGATAACGCTTCCGCCGCTGCTATTCAGGCAATGAGTAAAGATCCCAGTCTTCACATCAAACCGGTCAAGCTCTCGGTCTGTTCCAATCCACAGCACTCCATTGCCCTCAAACAGGAGTGCGCTGATTGAATTGGATACGAGTGAGTGCTTGTTTTGGGGAGCGTGTTGATAGTGTGTGAATCTCCTGCTTTGCAGATCATAGGCATCAAGTCCGTTCGCGGTGCCGATCCAAAGAGTGCGCGATGAGTCGATTGCCAGGGCCGTGATCGTATCGTTGCTTATTGTGTTTGCGGCACCGGGAATGCGCCGGAGGTGTACAGTGGAATCCGTTTGAGGAAAGAACTTGAGCAAGCCGCCGCCTCTGGTTCCGATCCAGAGCATAAAGGAGCCGGTTTCCTCGTCCCGTCCCTCAAGGATCGAAGTAACGCTATTTGCGCTTATCGAACTTGGCCGCTGCTGATTGTGCCTGTAATGGACAAACGTTTCCGTTGATGGCTCAAATCTCTCGATACCGCTTTCAACACTTCCGCCTATCCACACATTCCCCCGCGAATCGGCATACAATGTCCGAATAGGGCTCCACGCCAAGGACTTGCTGTTTTCTTCGTTGTGCCGGAACACCTTGATCGTGTTGCCGTCGTAGCGATTCAGTCCGTCGATTGTCGAAATCCAGATGTATCCGGTTGCATCCTGAACAACATCGTAAGCTCGAAAGCTCGACAAGCCATTTTCGAGACTCAGATGAGAAAATCTGTACTGATGGACCTGGGCAGAACTCTGGAATGGGAAAAGGAGGGGGGCGACTATCAGGAGATACGCGAGCGCGGGAACGCTCAATCCATAGGATAAGTGTCGGAAACAATGTTTGTGAAGCTTGTCTGAGTACTCCGAGGTCACTCTGGTGTCAGGGTTGGTGGAAGTGTACTATGAGGTACGAAAAATGCTACTCAAAAGCTGAAGTAAAGTCAATGAGAACCATGAGATGAGGCGCTACCATCCGTCATAACGCATTGTCTGATTTCTGTCTTTGCGGAAGCCGAGTGAAGAGAGAGTTGATGCGAAAGGGCTTTTAGTCGGACGCAGATCATTGCAGTGGTCGATGGTTATTTCTGTGAATGGGCGTAAGTGATCGGGAAGTTTGAGCATGGACGTAAATTGCATCAATGCTGCCCTGACCGCGTCCGGTGAAGCGTCGCCGAAAACTCGCAGCCTTCCACCAAAGCTTTCCATCGTCATGATTGGAATGCCGCGCTGAACAACAAGATAGTTGGATGGAATCCTCGCCGGAGTTGGCCCGGATGTGTTGAGAGCAATCCCACCCCCGAATGGATTCGCCGGATCGCATGCGTTGACGATGAGCGGCCCTTCCTCGCGACTCCGGTCCGCACGTACGCGCCGCAGTTCCTCTATTGCGGCTGGCAAAGCGAATTGCATTCCCGACAATCCCTCCACAAAATATCCGCGTCGAATCTCTCCACGCAATTCCATCCGCTGCAATTCTGACGCAATGAGCGGCCAGGGAAGCAACTCCTCGCGGCGATAGAATTCCCGCGCGAGAATACCGTATCTGTTCAGAAGTTGCTGTGCTTGCGTGTACGCCTGTTCTTCGAACGTTAGCGCGTCACCCAATACTCCAGGCAAATGCACCAGCGACCATCGGCCATTCCAACCCGGCACCTGCTTCAATGCTCGACGGACGGTTTGCATTGCCTTCAACCGGTATGGATTTCTTTTTCCGGTAATGAGATTAATCGGCTCGATTGGCTTTTCTTCACTAATCCTTGTCGAATGCTTTACCGCGAGAATCTCGGCAAACTGATCGTTCGTTATCTGGCTGGTCCAGAGCAATTCAGCCATGGCATTGTTCATCGCCTCAAGCGACAGATGTGTTCCGCTGCGAATGTCGGAAAAGAAGGACGCACCGTTTTGTCGAAGGTACGCAAGTACGCGTTGCGATGACTCGCTCAGGTTCCGTTGATTTTCATCGGTTGGTGGATTGAGGAAGACCGATCCTTCTCCCCGTAATACGCATTTGAGCTTTCCATTTCCCGACCCGGTCCACACAACCGTTCCTGTTGACGTGAGATTGGAAAGATGTTCCCTGGTATAGCCTCTAACACGCCGCAACAATATTTCACGTTCCCATATCTCAGCCGGAAGGGAAACACCCTGAAGCTGCTCGATCACTTCGTTGATGCCCGCGACGCCTGTGCGTTGTGTCGACGGATGAAGATTCTGCCAGTGAAGCAAAAACTGCGTGAAATCCGGAAGTGATGATGGCGTAATCTCCTTTCGGAGGATTGAAATCGTCTGTCGGTGGATGTGTTCCAGATTCGAGCGAAAGACAAACTGGTGGTCCGACGGAAGCCGTGGATTGAATTGTCCCTTCACCACATCGTTCGTCGAAGTGAGCTTGTTCAGCTCGTCTTGAATAGCTTCCTGCTGGAAGCCGTAGCGTGACACAAGTTCGCTCGAGGTAATGGGGCCGTGGTTCTGTACGTACCGGCGGACTACCGCGGTTCTATTCAGCTCCAGTTCGAGGTGCGAGTACAGAGAGTCTTCTTCGCCGGCAATCCATCGTGTGCCTGACGGAAAGTGCATTTGCTGCGAGCGTCCGTTGCGTTCAAGTGCGGCAAGCATCGATAGGTCACCATCAACGACGCGTTCCTTGATTTCATCTTCCGATAAATCGCCGACGCGCAAAAGAATTTCGAGCAGTTCTTCGGGCGAACGTGCTTTGTAGTTCTCCGCTGTGTGTTGCAGTTGACGTTCCACGTGGTCAATTGCCTCCGGCCTCAGCAGTTCGTGCATTGACCCGAGATCCACAACCTCGGAGAGCAGCTCACGATTCACTTCCATGTAGCAACTGAGCTTATCCGACTTTGGCTCATCCCATTCGTACATGTATATTTGAATGAAATCGAACAACAAACTCGCCGCGAACGGAGATGGCACTTCTGTCTGGACTGACCTCACGCGGATTGCTCCCGTGACGATACTCTGGATGATGTCTTTGAAGTGTTCGAAGTCAAGCACGTCGTTCAGGACATCGCGTATCGTCTCGATGACGATCGGGAAGTCGGCGTACTTGCGGGCAACCTGCAACAGGTCTTTTGCCTTCAACCGTTGCAGCCAGAGAGGAGTGCGTTTTCCCGGAGCGATTTTTGGCATGAGCAACGCACGCGCAGCGTTCATTCTGAACTGTCCGCCGAACAACGGAGAGGAGAGAAGATCGTTGAGGACGATATCCTCAGCTTCTTTCAGCGTCAGATTGTCAAGAAGATTCAGAGGAAGTTCATCGGCGTCGGAGCAGCGCAGAAGCACACCGTCATCATTGTACAGCATCTGCGGCTCGGCCGACGTGAGTTCCTGAAGCCGCCGCGCAACGAGAAGTCCGAGCAGGCCGTTGACTTGCCGACCAAATGAGGAATGCACAACGATCCGCGGGTCGCCCATCTCATCCCGAAAACCCTCGATCAATAGCAACTCGCTATGAGGAACTACGCCAGTGATCTGTTTCTGCTTGAGGATGTACTGCTCGATATTCCATGCGGCCCGCGAATCAATAGGGAACTCAGACTGCAGCCACTTCAAGCAATCGGGCGAGTCGACCCGAGAGTTCAGTTCTTTCTTGAATTCGCCGACCTTTCTTCCCAGTTCAAAACTTCTTCCGATGCCTTCTCCTCGCCAGAACGGCATGCGGGCGGGCATGCCCGGCGCAGGGACAACGGTGATTTTGTTTGCGTCGATCTCCAGCATTCGCCAGACATTCGATCCGAGAATGAATGTGTCGCCCGAGCGGCTTTCATAGACGAACTCCTCATCGACTTCACCAACTTTTGTTTTTCCATCTTCAAGGTATACGCCAAAGTAGCCGCGATCTGCAATTGTGCCCCCGCTCGTGATCGCGAGCTGCGAACTCCCCGGAAGGGCGCGAAGGGTGTTGTTCACTTTGTCCCAGGAAATGCGCGCCCGCAGTTCACGAAAGAAATCGTTTGTGTACCTTCCTGCGAGCATGTGCAGCACGCTCAGAAACGGTTTCTCAGACAATTCGCGATAGCAATATGACTGACGGACTTGAGCGAACAGTTCGTCAACGTCCCACTCTTCAACACTCACCATGGCTACAATTTGCTGTGCGAGCACATCGAGGCAGTCCCTGGGGATTTTCGTGTATTCCACATCGTGCTCTGTCATAGCTTTCGCTACAACGGCCGACTCGATAAGATCTTCACGAAATGTTGGGAAGATCCTCCCTTTGCTCGTCGCGGAAACCACGTGACCCGATCTGCCCACACGCTGCAGTCCGCGGGCAATGCCTTTCGGGGATTGCAGTTGGATCACGAGGTCAACACTGCCGATATCGATGCCAAGCTCAAGCGATGATGTCGCAACGAGACAGCGCAGATTGCCGGCTTTCAATTCCGCTTCCATTTGCTCGCGGGCCGTGCGCGACATCGATCCATGATATGCCTGGACCAACTCGTTGTGTGGGACTTGCTCCTGAGGCTTGTTGACTACTGCCGGGAGGAATGCAGTGGATTCCCGAGACGCTGTCTCGGACTTCAGTGTCATCGGCACGGCGTACATGTTGAAGCCTCGTTCCGACGAGCTTCCATCATTATCATCTCCCAGCATCATCTCGTTCAACTTTGCTGCGACACGCTCAGCAAGACGGCGATTGTTTACGAAGATCAGTGTTGTTTTGTGCAGACGGATTTGCTCGAGCATTTCCGTAAAAACCATCGGCCAGACACTTTCTGCGGGGAGATTGGCAAAATCCGGCGGCGCACACTCAACCAGTAGATCCATTTCCTTCTTCTGTCCGGCATCAACAATATTCACCTTGCGCGGCACAAGAGTGTCTCCGTCGAGTTGCTGCCCGCCGAGGAACGCGGCGATGTCTTCCAATGGGCGTTGAGTCGCGGACAGTCCGATTCGCACAAACTCCTGTTCGGCAATTTTCTGGAGTCGCTCGAGAGTGATGGAGAGATGAACGCCACGCTTGTTGTTGCAGATGGAATGAATCTCATCAACAATCACGTACTGAACTGTTGCAAGCATCTTGCGCGCTTGCTTTGAGGTAAGGATGAGATACAATGACTCTGGCGTAGTGATCAGAATATCCGGCGGCGTTCGTATCATCGCGGCGCGTTTAGACTGAGGTGTATCTCCTGTGCGTACCGCTGTGGTGATTGTGGGAAGTGTAACGCATGCCAGTTTCGCTTCATTTCGTATTCCATCCAAGGGCAACTCAAGATTGCGCTGGATATCGTTGTTCAGTGCTTTCAATGGCGAGACATAAAGGATCCTCACGCCGGGCGGCAGTTCTTCTGCCAGATGCTGCTCAACGAGGTGATTGATGGCCCAGAGGAACGCCGCGAGCGTTTTGCCGGAGCCTGTTGGCGCGAGAATCAACGTGTGGGAACCGGACGAAATGCTTGGCCATCCCTTCACCTGTGGCGGACTCGGTTCGCCGAAGGTTTTCTCAAACCAGCGCCGCACCAGCGGGTGAAAATCGTTGAGAGTGTTGTGTGTGCTCAAATGCGGAAATCTCAGGTGGAACGATGATTCGGATAAGCGATGGAAGCTAATACCACTGTCAAATGATACCTTACAAACAGGTGATTTGCAACCGCGTGTTTTTCTTTCTGAAAGACCACCGCTGAGACGCCGAGGCGCAGAGATGATCTTTTCCGGCGATATTTATCCACAGCGTCATCGCGCCTCCGCGGTTTTCGCGAAATCGCCAGTCAAACAATTGAAACCAAGGGCAACACTAGGTAGTCAAATGTCCAGTGACAAGTTGTTACATGTTGCTGCGTAACATTCAGCGCAAAGAACCGTATCTTAACACAGAATCTCACCTACGCATGTCACATCAATCGCAATCTATCGTTGTGGAGATACCATCATGAAGAAGAAAGTCATCTGGTCGACGCTGGGAGTCCTTGTCCTCGTCGGGGGTGCACTATTTTTGATTGTCGGCTCGAAAACAAGTGACGATGACGCCTTGCCAAAAGTGAAAGCCACGAAAGGCAATATCATCGACAAGGCGCTCGCTGTTGGCACAATCGAACCAGAGTACGAAATTTCGGTGAAGTCGAAAGTCTCAGGCGTTGTCAACAAGATCTTTGCCGACGCCGGCGTGTACGTCAGGGCCGGCCAGCCACTGCTCGAGGTTCGTCCTGATCCCACGCCCATCGAGTTGGCTGACGCGAAGCGAAACGTTGAGCTAGCCCAGGTGGAAGTCAACAACATGACGAAGGATCGCGTGCGACAGGAATCGCTGGTGCAGAAGCAACTCATCTCGACAAAGGAGTACGAGGATTTTGTGCGGCGCAACGAGGAGTCGGGACTTCGGCTGAACATCGCGAAGGAAAAACTTGCTCTCCTCGAAAGTGGCAGAATCAAGATTGGCAACAAGAATATCGAATCGATCATCAAAGCACCAATTGATGGATTTGTGCTGAGCAAGACTGTGGAAGTCGGTGATCCGGTTACCCCGCTGACCTCGTATCAGGAGGGAACAGTGTTGATGAAGATGGCGAACATGGAGCGGTTGGTGTTCAAAGGAACGGTTGACGAAATCGATGTCGGAAAGCTCAAAGAGGGGATGGAGGTTCAGATCAAAGTCGGCGCGCTTCCATCGGACACGGTGCACGGGAAGCTTACGAAGATTTCCTTGAAGGCGGAGAAGAAAGAGCAGGCAACGGTCTTTCCGATTGAGATATCGATTCCGAAATCCAACAAGTCAACGCTGCGGGCAGGCTACTCCGCCAATGCACATGTCATCATCCAGAAAAAAGAACAGGTGCTGACCATTCCTGAGCGTGTCGTAACATTTCGCAACGACTCGGCGTTCGTCAAACTTGCACTGGGTCCGGAGAAGACCGAAGAACGGTTCATCAAAACCGGATTGAGTGATGCCATCAGCATCGAAGTTGTTTCGGGATTGGCAGAAGGCGACAGTGTGGAGGAAAAGCCGGTGAAGAAGATTGAGTAACGACAGGATGGTCAGAGATTTTCCTCAACACGCATGAACAATCTGACAACAACAATAGCCGAGTTTGTCCGTGACCTCAAGGCGCAGAAGCTGCGGACGTTTCTGACGGTGTTCGGGATCGTCTGGGGAACAGTTGCGATTATCGTGCTGCTCGCGTTCGGCATGGGATTCAAGCGGCAGCTTGCCATCAACATGCATGGCATCGGCGAAAGTATTGCGATCATGTTCCCGGGCCGCACAACGAAAGCGTACGAAGGCTTTGGCAGCGGACGAAGTATTTCTTTCACCGAAGAGGATGTTGCGTTGCTTTCAACGCAGGTGGGTTCGATCCGCAACATCAGCGCCGAGTATCAGGCGTACAGTGTGCCGGTGCGGGTGGGAGAGAACATCATCAACTCACTGGTTGCAGGCGTCTATCCAATCTATGCGGACATGCGTAACATCATTCCTGAGCCGGGGGGACGATTCATCAACGAGCTTGACCTGAGCGAGCGACGACGTGTTGCGCTCATTGGCAACGAAGTGAAACGCCTGCTCTTCGGCGACAGCCAGGTGATCGGCAAGATCGTCTACGTTGGCGCGGTGCCATTTACGATTGTTGGCGTGATGCAGAAGAAGACGCAAAACTCCTCGTACAACCGCCGCGATGCGGATCGCATCTTCATTCCAGCGTCAACGTTTGCGTCGGTGTATGGCGTCAACCATCTCAATAATATCATTTTTCAACCGAAAGATCCGACACGATCGGAAGAGACAGGCGATCACGTGAGGGCAGTGCTTGGCAAACGTTACAAATTCGATCCAACCGACAAGGACGCGATTTGGATCTGGGACACGACCAAGTTTGACAAGTTTCTATTCTACTTCTTCCTCGCGTTCAACATCTTCATGGGAATAATCGGGAGCTTCACGCTCGCCGTCGGTGGGATCGGCGTGGCGAACATCATGTACATTGTTGTGCAGGAGCGCATCAAGGAAATCGGGGTGAAGCGCGCTGTCGGCGCAACGAAGCGAAACATCATGTTCCAGTTCTTCATGGAGACATTCTTCATCATCGGGTTTGGTTCGCTTATCGGATTCCTGATCGCAGTGGGAATTATTCAAGGACTTCAGTTCATCCCAATCAAGGAATTTGTCGGCACACCGGAGATTTCAATTGAAGTGGCAATCGCGACGATGGCAGTGCTCTCGGTCATCGGACTTGTTGCGGGATTCCTTCCTGCGAAGCGTGCGGCAAATCTTGATGTCGTGGAGTGCCTGAGAACGTGAGTTGCCGACAGATTACCATCCAATCACAACAACAACCTGACTTAACCAGACCATGTGGTTAGAACTGCTCAAAGATTTTGTTGCTGACCTCAAGGCGAACAAAACACGCGCAACGCTAACGTTGGTTGCGATTACTTGGGGAATAGTCGCGGTTGTGCTTCTGCTTTCGTTCGGCGAAGGGCTTGGCAATCAGATGTTGAATGGCTTGATGAACGCAGGTAACCGCATCATGGTGCTGTACGGAGGCGAGACCGGGATGCAGTTTGAAGGAATGCCGAAGGGACGGCGCATTCGTCTGGTCGAAGAAGATGCTCAGATGCTCAAGAACGCGATTCCGGCGATCAACATGATCAGCCCGCAGTATCGTCACTTCGTCACGCTCACGTACAAAAAGGTCTCCACAACAACCGAATGCGAGGGTGTGAATCCGCTTTTCGAAGAAATGCGTCGCATGTATCCGGGGGCAGGCGGCCGCTTTCTGCACAGCGTTGATGTCGCAGAGCAACGCCGTGTGCTTGTGCTCGGGTCGAAAATTGCCACGGATATCTTTGGCGAGGAAAATCCGATCGGGAAGACTGTGCTTGTTGATGCCTTGCCATTCACGGTCGTTGGTGTGATGCAGAAGAAAATCCAGACGAGCATGAACAACGGTCCGGATGACGAGCGTGCAATCATTCCGTACACATCATTCAGAACAATGTACGGGCCGGAGTTCGTCAATTCTATTGTTGTCAGCCCGTTTGATCCAAGTCAGCAGGAGTTTGTGAAGAAGGAAATCTTTCGCGTGCTCGCACGGAAATATCACTTTCATCCCGACGATGAACGCACGCTGTACATCTGGGATTTCATCGAGAACGAAAAGATGAGCCGGAAGATCAGCATCGGCGTTTCGATCTTCCTCGGCTCCGTGGGATTCCTGACGCTGCTCATTGCAGGCGTGGGCGTTGCGAACGTCATGTATGTTGTTGTGAAGGAGCGAACACGGGAGATTGGAATTCGGATGGCAGTGGGAGCGAGGAAGAGTTACATCCTCTGGCAGTTTATTTTCGAGGCACTGCTGCTCTCGTTCGTGGGTGGTGCCGTCGGACTTCTGATCTCGTGGGGCGTCGTTTCTGCGATGAAGCTGATTCCCTCAGATGATGGTCCGATGCAATTTCTTGGCAAGCCCATTCTCTCAACATCGATCATGTTGCTCACGACCGGGATTCTTGCGCTCATTGGCCTGATTGCAGGCTTCTTTCCTGCACGCAAGGCCGCCAATGTTGACCCTGTGGAATCATTACGGTACGAGTGAACGGCGCGGCTCATGATGCGATAACATGCTTCCCTGAATTCCTGCGCGATTTCTTCCGATAACCTGATACGGACTTTCCCCCGCGTTCCGTGAATCAACCACAACAGGAGGAACCATGTCAGTAGGTGGCTCTTCAAGTGGCGTCAGTTCTGCGCTCGGCGTGATGACGAATGCTTCTACTTCGCAACTGCAACAGCAGATTGCTGCAAAAGTTGTGAGAGATCAGATGGAAGGTGAAGCCGCCATGGTAACAAAACTCGTTAATTCGGGCAACACCGGTTCACGCGTCGATTTCAGAGCTTGACTCTTCTTGTTCCGTAGACGGGCAGCCCCATCTCGGGGATGCTTTTCAAACCCCCCGGCCAGGATCGGTCGGGGGTTTTTTCTTCGTGGAAGACAGCCTTACTTCGTCAGGTTCATCATCTTCGTGGAAACAAAACTTCCCGCTTGCAGCCGATACACATATGTTCCGCTGGCAAGATTCGACGCGTTGAACGATATCGAATAATTCCCTGCAGACATTTGTTCGTTGGCGAGAGTTGCGATTTCACGTCCAAGCACATCGTACACCTTCAACGTCACAACTTCGGGCTTTGCAATCTCGAACCGGATTGTTGTGGAAGGGTTGAAGGGGTTCGGATAGTTTTGTGAGAGCGAGAACACTTGCGGCGTTGTTTCCTGGACGCCGGTGACAATGGTGACGCTGATCGGATCTGAATAATGCACCGAATGGTCGAGGTCAACCTGCTTGAGGCGGTAGTACCATGTGCCGCGAGTAACGCTGAGATCGGTCCACGAGTAGCTTTGCGGCTCATTGGTGGTGCCATGTCCCGCGACGAAGCTGTTCGACAGATCGGCAAACTCACCGTTTTCGGATTTACGCTGAACGTAGAAGCCATAATTGTTGATTTCGGAAGCTGTTGTCCAGTGCAATACTGTGCTGTTGCTC
>CAYJNF010000074.1:2150-11247 GCA_964370915.1 uncultured Chitinophagales bacterium | reverse complement strand
GGAAGAAACAGAAAATTCGGAAGAGATTTCTTTTCTCAAAGAGCAGCAATGGAAGACAGAGTTCCGCACCGAGCCTGTTGTTAAACGCATGTTCAGCGGTTCGGTGAGAGCAAGCGGAGTTGTTCTCTCCAAGAAGAATCTTGACGTGATAGTTTCGGCACCGTTTGCCGGTGTGCTGCAACCTGAACATAATGGAAGAGTTCCGAATGTAGGGAGCCCCGTTCGGAGCGGGCAAGTCCTTGCAACGCTAACGCCAGCGGCGCAAACGGCAGATGGCTCGGACAACTTCGCGAAGCAATACGTTGAAGCAAAGACCAGGAAGCAACTCGCCGCGTCAGAGTTTGCACGGGCAAAGCAGCTGTACGATACGCAAGCCATCTCTTCAAAAGAATATCAAGAGGCGGAGGCGGAATTCAAGGAGGCCGAAGCAAACTTTGCCGCCATTGCCAAGTATGTGCAGCCCGATGATGAAAAGCCGCAACGACCGAACGAATTCAATTTCTTGTTGAAAGCGCCCATCTCGGGCATCGTTACCGAAGCGCCATTTGTTCTCGGCAAGCAGTTCGATGCCGGCGAGCCGCTCTTTCGTGTCGTGAACAGTTCGACTGTCTGGTTGCAGGCATTCGTGCCCGTGGCGGAAGCTGGAAAACTTCGTTCCCCGCGGCGTGCTGAGTTTCGCGTTGCAGGATTCGATGAGACGTTTGAAGTGAATGAACGGAATGGCAAGCTCGTCTCGTTCAGTTCGGTCGTCGATGAGAAGTCGCGCACCGTTCCGGTCATTTTTGAAATCGTGAATCCTCAACAGCGTCTCCGCATCGGCATGTTTGCCGACGTGCTCATCAAGACCGGCAAGGAAGAGAATCTTCTTGTTGTTCCTGAATCGGCGCTGATAGAAGAAGAGGGTCAGTACAGCGTCTATGTGCATGTTGAAGGAGAAGCGTTTGCAAAGCGCGATGTGGAGATTGACGGAAAAGACAGCGGCTACGTTGCGGTCATGAAAGGAGTACGTGAAGGTGAACGTGTCGTCAGCAGAGGCGCGTATCAAGTACGGCTTGCGTCGCTCTCGACGCAGTTGCCTGCCCACGGTCACGAACATTGAACGGAGAAACAAACCATGCTTGATACAATCATCAAAGCATCGCTCAAGAACAGATTGCTCGTCACCATCGCAGCGGTGGCTCTCCTTGTCGTTGGCGCGATTACCGTAACGCAAATTCCTGTGGACGTGTTTCCCGACCTCACCGCACCGAGTGTCGTAGTTCTCACCGAAGCGCACGGCATGGCACCGGAAGAAGTTGAAACGCTCGTCACCTTCCCCATCGAGACGGCGGTCAATGGCGCCACGGGAGTACGTCGTGTCCGTTCGTCCACGGCAATGGGAATTTCCATTGTTTGGGTGGAATTCGACTGGGGAACCGACATTTTTATTGCACGGCAGATTGTGAATGAGAAACTGCAACTCGTTTCCGGTCAGTTACCCAAGGGGGTCGGTTCTCCGTTACTCGCGCCAATCTCTTCCATCATGGGCGAGATCATGCTCGTGAGCGTGTCGGGGGAACAGCACTCTGAGCTGGATGTCCGCTCGGTCGCCGACTGGACGATTCGCAAACGCTTGCTTGCCGTGCCGGGTGTGTCTCAGGTTATTCCTATCGGCGGGGGGAAAAAGCAATATCAAGTGCTCATCGATCCCGACAAGCTCATCGCCTACGATGTCACGCTGGAGCAAGTTCTCCTCGCCGCAGAGAAATCGAACGAGAACTCATCCGGTGGTGTGTTCATGGAAAAGGGACAGGAATACCTCATTCGCGGAATCGGGCGCATTCATTCGCTTGATGACATCGGCAACGCGGTCGTCGTTGTGCGGAACAATGTTCCGACGTTGATTCGGGACGTTGCTTCGGTGAAGATTGATGCGGCGACAAAAATCGGTGACGCATCGGTGAATGCGAAACCTGCGGTTGTCATCTCCATACAAAAACAACCCGGCGCAAATACACTTGATCTGACTGAACGAATCGAGCGGACGTTGGATGAGATTCAGAAAACACTTCCCGATGGAATGGTTATCAACTCCCACATTTTTCGTCAGTCGGATTTCATTCAGGTGGCAATTCAAAACATACAAGCAGCGTTGCGCGACGGAGCGATTCTCGTTGTCATCGTTCTTATTCTTTTCCTGGGCAACGCCCGCACAACATTCATCTCGCTTACGGCGATGCCGCTCTCGCTCATCTTCGCCGTGTTCGTGATGAAGTATTTCGATATCACCATCAATACCATGACACTTGGCGGAATGGCAATCGCCGTGGGCGCAATTGTGGACGACGCAATCATCGACGTGGAAAACGTCTTCCGCCGTCTGAAGGAGAACGCAAAACTTCCCGATTCTCAACAACGCCCTTCCCTCGACGTTATCTTCGATGCTTCCCGTGAGATTCGTTCATCCATTGTCAACGCTACACTGATTATCATTGTCGTGTTCCTTCCGCTGTTCTTTCTAAGTGGAGTCGAGCGAAGATTGCTTCGTCCGCTTGGGATCGCGTACATCGCATCGATTGGCGCGTCGTTGCTCGTTGCGCTAACGGTGACGCCGGCGTTGTGTGCCTATCTTTTGCCGAAGGCGAAGTTCATGCAGAAAGAAGGCGACAGCTTCATAGTTGAGACACTCAAGCAAAATTACTCGAGAACACTTGATCTGGTGCTTGCCAGGCCGACAATGGTTCTTACAGCGGCAGCGATTGCACTCGTACTTGCAATTGCCATTCTTCCATTTCTGGGCAGAGCATTCTTGCCGGAGTTCAACGAAGGTTCGCTTACCATCAGCGTGCTGACGATGCCCGGAACATCGCTCGAAGAGTCAAACAAGATTGGCAAGCTGGTGGAAGAGATTCTTCTCAGTCATCCTGCCATCAAGTCCACGGCGCGGCGAACGGGAAGGGCGGAATTGGATGAACACGCGCAGGGCGTGAATGCTGCCGAGCTTGATGCCCGCTTTGTGCTGGGAGATCGCTCGAAAGAGCAAATGCTCGATGAGTTGCGCAAGATGTTGAGTGTCGTTCCGGGAACGAACATCACGCTGGGACAGCCCCTCGGACATCGTATTGACCACATGCTTTCGGGAACGCGTGCAAACATTGCCGTCAAGATTTTCGGACCCGACCTCTACAAGCTTCGTACAGTTGCGGAGCAGGTGCGCAAGCAAATGGAATCCGTCGAAGGCGTCGTTGACCTTGCAGTCGAGCAGCAAATTGACGTGCCGCAGATTCGCATCAAAGCCAACAGGTCGATGATGGCGAAGTACGGAATGAACATGGCGGATTTTGCCGAAGCGATTGACGTGGCGTTCAACGGCGAAGTCGTGTCGCAGGTGTTGGAAGGCCAACAGACGTTCGACCTCCTCGTGCGGTTCGACGAGCAAAATCGTTGGAGTATCGAAAAGATCAAGCAGGCGCGGTTCGATACGCCGGCGGGAGCAAAAGTTCCCATCGGCGAGCTTGCAACAATTACATCAGAGAAGGGGCCGAACACCGTCAGCCGCGAAAATGTGCAGCGCAAAATCGTGGTGCAAGCAAACGTTGCCGGACGCGACCTGCGAAGTGTTGTCGGTGACATCGAAAGAAGTATCGCGACGAACGTGACAATGCCGGAAGGATTCTACGTTGAATACGGCGGACAGTTTGAGAGCGAACGAGAAGCTACTCGCATCATTACCCTTCTCAGCATTGCCGCTATCCTTGCCATCTATTTGATACTTTATGTCGAGTTCCGTTCATTCAGAACAGCGGCACTGATTATGGTGAACCTTCCGCTTGCGCTTATCGGCGGAATTGTGGCGGTACTGTTTTCAAGCGGCATCGTCAGCGTCGCTTCACTCGTCGGGTTCATCACGCTCTTTGGGATCGCAACACGCAACGGCATTCTCATGGTGTCGCACTACAACCACTTGATGGAGGAAGGGAAGGATCTGACCCAAGCAATCCGTCAAGGGTCGATGGAGCGATTGAGTCCGGTGTTAATGACGGCGCTCTGCGCAGGGTTGGCGCTAATCCCGCTCGCCATTGCAGGTCACGAGCCGGGCAACGAAATTCAGTCACCAATGGCTATCGTCATCTTAGGGGGACTCGTCAGCTCGACTGCGTTGAATATGGTTGTGATACCGGCCCTGTTTCTGAAGTTTGGGAGAGAAAAACAATCTGTATAAGACTCTAACTCAAACCTACGCCAGATGGCCGTGATGTCAAACCATTTATGGGCTGATTGTTGTATATTAAAAAAGCGTTTTTCCCATCAAATCAACCACTACGGAGATCTACAATGGATCAAGTTCTCACGTATCTCGCGCAAAACAAGGAACGTTATCTTTCAGAACTGAAAGAATTTCTTGCCATTCCGAGTGTCAGCACGAATCCCGATAACAAAGGCGATGTGCAACGTTGCGCCCAATGGGTTGCCGACCACATGACAGGCGTGGGTTTGCAGAATGTGCAAGTGATGCCGACACCCGGCCATCCGGTTGTCTACGCCGATTGGCTGAATGCACCGGGAAAACCGACGGTGCTCCTGTATGGGCACTACGATGTGCAGCCGCCGGAACCACTTGAACTCTGGACCTCGCCGCCGTTCGAAGCCACAATTCGTAATGAAAACTTGTACGCCCGCGGTTCGGCCGACGACAAAGGTCAGGTGTACATTCACCTCAAGAGCATCGAAGCATTTCTGAAGAACGTCGGCTCGCTTCCCGTGAATCTGAAGTTGTTGATCGAAGGCGAAGAAGAGATCGGCAGCGAGCACCTGGTGCCGTTTGTAACGGAACACAAAGAAATGCTGAAGGCAGATTTGGCGCTCATCTCGGATTCATCGATGTTCGCGAAGGGCGTTCCATCAATCTGCTACGCACTGCGCGGACTTGCCTACATGCAGATCGACCTCGTCGGTCCGAACAAAGATCTGCACTCCGGTTCGTTCGGCGGTACGGTGCACAATCCCGTGCAGGCACTCTCGGAAATCGTCGCGCAACTTCATGACAAAAACGGGAAAGTAACCATACCGGGCTTCTACAAAGATGTCCGACCGCTGACCAAGAAGGAGAGAGCATCGTTTAAAAAACTTCCGTGGAGCGATAAGAAGTACGCAAAGGAACTTGGCGTACAACAACTGTACGGCGAGAAGGGATTCACAACCCTTGAGCGTGTGTGGGCGCGTCCAACGCTTGAGTGTAACGGAATCTGGGGGGGCTTTACAGGCGAAGGAGCCAAGACCGTGTTGCCCTCAAAAGCATCGGCAAAGATTTCGATGCGGCTTGTTCCTGATCAGAAGTCGGATAAAGCGGCAAAGATGTTCGAAAAGCATATCAGAAAGATTGCGCCGAAGAGCGTAAGCGTAACGGTTCGCAATCTGCATGGCGGCGAAGCGGCAATTACGCCGATTGATTCTCCGGGTGTGATGGCAGCAGTTGCTGCGCTGGAGAAAGGATTCGGCAAGAAGCCGTTGTATCAGCGCGAGGGAGGCTCGATTCCGATTGTGGTGCAGTTTAGAGAAATTCTCGGGCTTGACACAGTGCTGCTTGGTTTTGGTTTGCCGGATGAAAATGCGCACGCACCCGATGAGTTCATCAATCTCGACAATTTCTTTGGCGGGATGAGGACGAGCGCACATTTCTTTGAAGAGCTGCCTAGGTTCATGAACGGACATAAGAAGAAGTAATTGGTGAACATTGACGCGGATGATCATGCACATCGGCACGGTGTGTCTCATCCGCGTCAATCAAAGTCCGGATCAAACGCGTTGCTTCTTCTCCCCGCATTTAATATATTTTGGCCACAAAAGTATGTCATGCCGACGTAGCTCAGTTGGTTAGAGCACCAGATTGTGGATCTGGGGGTCACTGGTTCGATTCCAGTCGTCGGTACAAGTGAGTAATCCAGTTGCTATGAAAATGGCAACTGGATTTTTTTCGGAGTCTGTGACTGAAGATCAATCAGATGGCAATAGAACTTTCTTCGCCAAGGTTTGACAATCTGCCTTATTCTTGTGACATTCATATGTGCCAGCCGACCTCCCCTCCCCCAAGGCGTTCCTGCTGACTCATTCGTTCATTGTTGTACTTGTCATGTAGAGGATCATGCGTTCGGTTCCCGGATAGCGTGAGGCCTCGTTTTCTATTTTTCCAGACAGCGAAAGTTTTTGGTCATGAATAGATGGATGCGTGTTGCTGTTGTCGTAGCTACAATCGTTTCTCAAGTGACGGCTCAGCGGGGAACTCCCGTTCAATTTCAGTCATCGACGATCGCGCTCGATACTGATCCGGTGATTCTCCAACTCGTGCAGAACGTTGACTCGGCGAGAATCAACTCGTCTCTCCGAAGGCTTGAGGCGTTTCGTACCAGACACATTACCTCAGATTCCCTCGTTGCCGCGAGAAATTGGCTCGTCGCCAGGTTCCAGGAATTCGGATATACGGACGTCGTTCAACATTCGTTTACGTACAGTGGCCGCTCTCTGCAAAACATTGTTGTGACAAAAACGGGAACCCGCTATCCCAACAAAATTGTGCTTCTGATCTCTCACTATGACGCGATTAGTGAGATTCCGTCGACGCTGGCTCCGGGCGTGAATGATAACGGCACCGGCGTTGCGTTGACACTGGAGATTGCTAGAATTCTGGCGTCGAAGCAACTCGACTACACCATCCGGTTTATCTGCTTTTCGGCTGAAGAACAGGGCTTGGTCGGAAGCGCCAACTATGTCAGCTCTGTAGTTGTCCCGCAAAACCACGACATCAAACTCGTGATCAATGTTGATGAGATTGGCGGATATCGAGGCAACACCAATACGATGGTGAAGGTTGAGCGCGATGAAGATAATAGTCCGTCGGGTAACAACGCAGCGTCGGCGGCTATGACCGACACACTCGCCGCGCTCACCCGCACATACTCGACTCTCACCACCACAATCACGAACGCGTACGGCAGCGACTACATGTCGTTTGAAGATCGTGGGTATGTCATTACGGGATTCTACGAGGGGATTGAAACTCCGCATTATCACAAGAGCACGGACACGTTTGCAAATCTTGATGCGCCGTATGTACTTCAAATTACGAAGGCAGCACTTGCAGGCGTTGCCCATTTCGGCGGCATTCAGCGCAAGTTTGTCAATGTGAGTCACACGCCGCTGGCAAACACGCAGGACACCTCGCACAGCATACAACTCGAAGCGGAGATCAGAACAAGTTCATCGGTGAGAACAGCGTCGATTGTCTACAGAACAAATGCTCTTCCAGTGTTTGCAGAAACAACGATGACGCAATCTTCGCAACACGGCGACACGCTCGTGTTCCGCGGATGGATACCCAAACAGCCGTACGGTACGACGGTGTCCTACTATCTGCGGATAACCTCTGCCGATAGCCTCATCGCAACGTTCCCGCAGGATACGACTGCGCCCATCGTCTTCGCGGTTCTTCCTGACACGATTGCCCCTGCGATTGTTCATTCCGCTTTTCCGAACCGATCATATCGCGACGCGCCGTTTGAGATTCAGGCCTCACTCAGCGATGCAAATGGAATCGCGGACGCGCGGGTGATTTTCCGCATCAACGGCGGACTGGATTCGGTAGTCAACCTTACGCAAATCACCGCAAACTCGTGGCGGGGATTCATTGGAAGCAGTGTTCATGCGGGAGACCTAGTTGAATACAAAATTTCTGCAAGGGACAGATCGTTCTCCGCGAACGTTGCAACGTTGCCCGCTGCAGGTTGGTACGCGTTCCGTGTGCTGAACTCATTGGTGTATGATTTCGAATCCTCGAATGCAGGTTTCGTTTCTACGAATGATTGGCAATGGGGAGTGATCGGGACGCCCGACGTTCCAGCGCCTCCCTCGGGTGTGCGTGTGTGGGCGACAAACCTTGCAGGCAATTATTCCGGGAACACGACATCGACGCTCATATCTCCGGTCATCGATCTGCACAACAGATCGGAGCTGGTGTTTACGTTCAAGCATTTCTACAGTATCGAGCCGCAGAATGATGGTGGTAGTGTCGCGGTTTCAGTTGATGGCGGATCGTTCCAACTTCTGACGCCAGACGGCGGCTATCCGTATCCCTCGATTGTCGCACTCGGCGGACCGGGATATTCGGGAAATTCATTTACCTGGAAGGATGCCCGCTTCAACATTGCCTCGTTGCGTGATCATCGTGTTCAATTCCGATTGCTGTTCGCAACGGATCTGCTGACGTCGCAGCGAGGGTGGTATGTTGATGACGTAAGAATCGACTACCTCGATACCACTGCCACGGATGTGACCTTATCGGAGAATGTCCCGCAGACACTCCGGCTTTATCAAAATTTCCCCAATCCATTCAATCCGACAACCACCATACGTTTTGAGATGCCGCGCTCCGAACACGTCCGGCTTGCAGTATACGACCTGCTTGGCCGGGAAGTACGGGTGCTGGTCAACAAGCCCATGAATGCGGGAAAATATGAAGTGTCGTTTGACGGATCGAATGTATCCAGCGGCATCTATGTGTATCGTCTCGAAGCAGGCGGATGGGTTCAGACGAAAAAATTTGTCCTGATGAAATGAATCATCAACACGTCAACTGACCAAACAACAGTTCACTCACCACATCAAAAGAAGGAGAAGCATTTTGCAACGTTTTGTAATGTTACTGTGCGTCCTGTCTTTGTTCGCAATGAACGGGATGCAAGCGCAGGTTCCCTCCAAGATGCAGCCGCGGCAACAGGACATTGTGCCGATGGCGGACTGGAAAGCAATCCCGAACGGCCGCGTTGATGCAAAGACCGGAACACCTCGGGCACTGTACTTCGTCGACTACGGACCGCTCAGCGGATCTCCGGAAGAGATGGCAAAGACCTATCTGCGAAGCAACAGCGGATATCTGAAAATGAAATCCGATCTTGCCGACATGAAGATTCAGCAGATCGTCGAATCGCCGATGGGATATCATGTGCAGATGGAAGAGACCATCAACAACATTCCGGTGTATCGGTCAAACACCGTCGTCACGATCGATCGCACGAACAACAAAGTCGTGTTCTACGTGAGCGACTACAAGCCGGGTCTTCGGGTT
>CAYJNF010000074.1:0-2050 GCA_964370915.1 uncultured Chitinophagales bacterium | reverse complement strand
CGGTCCCGCCGGTGACGGCCGTGCATCCGGATTCATTCCGCTATAATCGAGAGCAGTCGGGTTTCGAAGACGTGTTGGTGTATCATCACATCGACAAAATCCAGCGCTACATTCAAAGCCTCGGCTTTACCAATATTCAGAATCTCCCTATAGAAGCAGACCCGCATGGGGTAAGCTGCGATGACAATTCACACTTCGTTCCGTCCACCAACCGCTTGGCATGGGGTGAGGGTGGAGTTGACGATGCAGAGGATGCTGATGTGGTTGTGCATGAGTACGGACACGCAATTCAGCATGCATCGAATCCAAGCTGGAGCGGCGGAGAAACTGGCGCGCTTGGCGAAGGCTTTGGAGACTACTGGGCTCGCAGCTACGGTCGATCACTCTCCACGTTCGGCTGGTTCCGCGTATTCAAGTGGGATGCCGGATGCCGTCCCGACTACACCGGACAGTTCTGGGCAGGCCGCAGATGCGACGATCCTCGTCCGTATCCTCCGGGTGGAGTTGGCGGCATGGCAATTCACGATGCGGGTCAGTTGTGGTCAACAGTGTTGATGGAAATTTGGGGAGATATCGGCCGAACGGTTATAGACAAATGCGTGCTGCAAAGCCATTTCCTGCTGTCGGGAACGAACATGACAATGCGCGACAATGCCGCGGCTGTCATTCAGGCAAACCGTTCGCTGTACGGTGGCGCCCACCTCGCAGCGATGGTGACTCGCTTCGGTGCGCGGAATTTTGTCAACCCCGCGCAGTACATTCCACAGATCACCCACACACCTTTGGGTGATTCTGAGAATCTTGCCGGACCGTACCGCGTCGTTACGACAATCATTCCCGGCATTGCGCCACTTGTTCAATCGCAGACAAAAGTGTTCTGGGGAAGAACCGGCGCATTCACCGATAGTCTTGTTATGACACCAACTGCCAATGCGAACGAGTATGCGGCGAACATTCCGGGTAATGGAGTTTCAGCAACGTATCGCTACTACATTTCCGTGAAAGACAGCTCAGGTGCGACGGTCACGAATCCGGCAAACGCACCGACGGCGTTCCACAGTTTCTTCGTCGGTCTCGATACAGTCCCGCCGACGCTCGTGCACACGAAGTTGAGAGATCAGGCGTTAATTCGGTGGCCGGCACGGATCAAAGCGACCGTCACCGACAACATTGGTGTTGATTCTGTGTGGGTTGATTATGTGAGAATTCGGGGAACCCTGACCGGCTCATTTGGCCTGACGCGCGGTGCCAACAATTTGTACGAAAACGCATTTCCACTTTCACAGGCACAGTTGCAGGTCGGCGACACAATTTCATACAAAATCGTTGCTCGCGACCGATCGACATCAGGGAACATTACGGTTTCGCCAGCGTCAGGATTGCATTCGTTTGCAATCATCTCGGCTCGCGGTGTTATTCTTGTTGTTGATGATGATGCAACAACGGAAGAGAAGAATCTGGCGAAAGGGAACGACGATCGTGCTGCCGCCATGAAGGGTGCTTCGTCGCGCTTGCTCGCGCGGACATTGAATGAAGTTGGTTTTGTGGTCGATACGGCGGCCTATGCGACGCACGATACGGCGTCATATGCCGGTTACGATATTGTTGTCTGGTCGGCTGGCAGCAGAACGTCGGGAATGTTTGCCGATGCAGCAAAACGCGCGGCGCTCATCAGCCGACGCAATGCTGGCGGCAAAATCTGGATTGAAGGCGGTGAAGTTGGGTATGTGTTCCGCAAGAGCGGGACGTCAACCGATCTCGATCCGAACTTCCGTCGTCTTGTGCTAAATGACAGCAGTTGGTTAAGCGATGTGAGCAGCTCAAATCTTGTTATTACCGCTCCAACGCATCCCATCTTCACGACGCCGAACACAATCACGGGTCCGATTGCATTCCCCTCATCGGGGGCGTACTCCCGCGATGCCATGCGGCTGATCCCCGGAAATGCCGGCGCAAAGAAACTCGCCGGGTGGTCGACTTACACAACGCAAGGTGCAGACACTGCGGGTATGATTGTCTACAACCCGTTGCCTGACCCGACAGTCGGACA
>CAYJNF010000073.1:308-11299 GCA_964370915.1 uncultured Chitinophagales bacterium | reverse complement strand
ATCCAAAAACCCGACGACACGAAGTCCTATGTAGTCATGGAGAAACAGGTTGGCCGCTACATGTTTGCCGTTCTCACCTGCGCCAAGGATGAGGACATTGCGCTGAAAGATCTTGCTGCGCCCAAGCAGGAGGAACGTCCATCGGAAGAGCATCACACGCACAAGCAGAAGCAAGCCAAATGCCGAAGCCGCAAAATACGCCGTAAGCAGCCGGCTGTCGACCACAAATTCAGCTTTGGTGAAATAGGAGATTATCGCAACTGCCGCCAGCAACACTGCGAGGCCTTTCCCAATCTGCGTGACCTGATTCACAAGGGTTACAAACACATGAATTTGGTAAAGACCCAGGTAATGGAAAACAAAGACCGACACGACAGCGTTGAGCGCCACAAACAACGCAAGGCCTGTCATGAACATTCCGCTCATATGGGGATGGTCGTTCAACCAACGGCCTTCCCATGTGAAGGCAAGTATGTACGCCGCAACGATCGTCAACGCATCGATCATCGCCAACAAATACTTGTACAGCGGATATTTCTTTGTTGTCGCCATGTGTGTATCCATGAGTGTGGGGGGATCGGTGACTCTCAATGTGCGACAGGTGAATGTCTGGGGGATTCGGTTGCGGGGGGCAGAACAGAAGACTGGTTCATGAACGTCACGTTACGCGTGCGTTGCACACAAAATACGATGCAGTAGACCAATTTCCTGTGAGACTCCCCACACACACATCGCACCTCCACGCAATCACCCGTCATCACACATACGAGAAAGGGTCATGGATGAATCGCGTTTCCCCCATGACCCAGACTTCAAACAACATCACATCAACATCAATCGAAAAAGTCCTCAATGGCTCCAACAACGCAATCAATCTGATCGGCAGTCAGTTCGGCAAACATCGGGAGTGAAATGCCGCGTGCTGCAACTTTTTCCGTAACCGGAAAATCACCCTTCTTATATCCGAGATTTCTGTATGCTTCCTGAAGATGCAACGGCAATGGATAATGCAATCCTGCGCCGATCTCCCGCTCACCGAGAAATGACTGCAGCTCATCGCGGTTGGCAGTCTGCACCACATACAGGTGATAGACGTGTCGGGCAAGAGGGTTTTCTTGGGGAATAATAAGATCGCCCATCCCCGTGAGTCGTGTATTGTATGTGCGCGCATGAGCGCGGCGAGCATCAGTCCACGCGGCGAGATGCGGCAACTTCACGCCGAGCACAGCTCCTTGAATTCCATCAAGCCGGTAGTTGTGGCCCCACATGGCGTGATAGTATTTTTTTTCTGAGCCGTGATCGCGAATCATGCGCATCTTTCTGGCCAACTCGCCGTCGTTTGTTATCACGCCCCCGCCTTCCCCGTACGCCCCGAGATTCTTGCCCGGATAAAAGCTGAACGCTGCCGCCACGCCAAACTGGCCGACAAATTTTCCATCATACTGAGCAAGGTGTGCCTGACACGCGTCCTCCACCACTTGAATTCCTCGCCGGTCTGCGATGGCCATAATCTCATTCATCGGAGCCGGCTGACCGTACAGATGAACAGGAATGATTGCCTTTGTCTTTGGTGTGATCGCCCGTTCGAGTTGACTCGGGTCCATTGTGTACGTGACGGGATCGATGTCGACAAATACTGGCCGCGCTCCGGTGAGCGATATTGCCTCAGCAGTGGCGATGAACGTGTGCGAGACAGTAATCACCTCGTCACCGGGACCAACTCCCAACGCCCAAAGAACAATGTGTAGCGCGTCGGTTCCTGTCCCGACTCCAATGCAGTGTCGTGAGGAATGCGCCTCGGCAAACTTCTTCTCAAAATCCTCGACGGACTTCCCCAGAATAAACTGCGAGGTTTCCATAATTCTCTCGACAGCGGGAAGCATCTCATGCTTCAACGATTGATATTGCATTTTCAGATCGACAAAAGGAACTTTCATAGGTTATCCGGCTTGTTGTATTTGTAATGTTGTGAATTCCTCGAATTCATATTCTACTGTTCCGTTGGCAAGTCGGGCCCAAACAACAGACCCCCGATCGCGTGCGGGTCCATGAATCACCGGCCCGACAGCTTCGCACTCCGCAAGAGTTGAATGGGCTCGCTGTCGCCACCATGTCGCAACGTCTTTGGGAAGAGCGATCCAGAGGTCTTGGTATGCAGTTATGAACTGCAGGAACTCCTCATAGAATCCCAGGCTCTTTTCCGAGAGCATGTAATCCGGATGAACAATAATATTCACCAGTCCGTGGTTCTCGATAATCCAGGATGCCTTCTTCTTCCACAAGTCAATATCGTTTACTTGCAGTATCTCAAACAACGTGTGGTCCTGCGTCATGGTGATTGGCAATTCGACCATGTTATTGATGAAGAACGGGAAGATGGAACAGCACCCTCCTGATTGCGGCTCAAAGGGGTCCGTATCCGGGAAAGAAGAATCATAATCGGCTGCGATAAGTGGCATCCAGTCCGGGTTGCGGTGAGTGGCTGGCGAACGAAACCCGGCAGCGCTCCAGCCTTTGAGATATGCGTTGATCTTCGGAAGGCGCTCCTCGAAAATTGCCCACGACGAAAACTTCTTCCCATCGTGATACAGTCCATGCACTCCGATTTCGCATCCTTCATTCAACAACACGTCGAAAATTCTCTTGTCGAAAACATAGCGTTCGGGAACAAAATTCCACGATGACACAACGCCATACTTTTTCTCGACTTCGCGTACGCGGGGGATGTTTTTGACGCTATACCCCCACTCGACGTCGTGCGTCAACGTCACCGCGGCACGTGCATGTCCGGGCCAATAATTGATGAGCGGAACTTTCCCTTCCTCACACTGCCTGATACGAATCTTCAACGCTCCATTTGCCCGGTCAACAAGGATTGGCTCAATCGGCCACGCGGGGAATGCCGTCTTCGCCTGTTTCTTCGCATACATCCTGCGCAACGCAAGCTGAAGACTTCTCGGCATGAATGGCCGCAACAGATAGTACAATACAAGCATCGCTCGCTTCTTGCCGGGCTGCTTATAGCGTTCGAGTAAGTAATACTCATCAGGCCGATTGGTGGATCCCGTGTGAACGGATGGCGCTTTTCGTATGTGGTCGGATGTTCCCATCATTCATCTTCTAGGCGAAGTGTTTGTACAGCAAATTCCCGCTCATTGTGCAGACAAAATCCGGCGAGTTGCGGATGACCGTTTCCATTACACCCTTGATCCTTGACGAACCACTCTTCGGAGCTTCCGTGGAGAGGATGGTATAGTTCAGCGGACTCTCCGTTGTTCCCCATCCATTCTTGAACCGGCGAAGCCCGTCGTTGTCAATCTCTGACCTGCCGAAATCGAAAACCCGGCACCCTTCTGCGCAGGCGCGGCGAATTGCATCCCACAGCAGCGCGTGATTCGGGTGCAGAGCCTTCATCGAAAAATCTGAGGCGCCATACTTGTAGTAGATGGTGCGGCCCATCTGAAAAAACACGGCGCCGCCCAGTAGCCGATCATCTTTGTAGGCAAGCGATGCAAAGCCGAATCCCTGTTGCAGAATCTGCTCCCAGATGGCCTTGAAAAATTTCAACGGCTGCGCCGGAACGCCGTGACGCTTCCGCGTCGTCACTTGCAATCTGTAGAAATGCAAAAACTCGTCGAACGTCGTGCAACGTTTCACAACAATCCCATCCCGCTCCGCCTTGCGAACATCGCGCTGGACTTTCGCCTTGTCGAATGTCTTGAATACGGCTTCGGCATCTTCGGTGAGCGACAGACTGTGGTGGACGAACGACGTATCGGTGAACCGCTGAACCGTTGTCTCGACACTCCATCGCATCTCGATCCTGGGAACTTCGCGACCCACATGAGTGCGCAGATGCTCAACCAGAACATCTGCAACGCCGGAGTCTTCGGGCGGTAACAACGGCTTGCAAAAATCAGAGAACGGTAATGACACCCACCGCTTCCCGGTGAGAATACTATGCACGTCGGCAAAAGGGATTCCCGCGACTATTCTGCCGTCTTTGAACACACACACAGCAAAGAACTCGTAACTGTACGTATCCCTCAACATGCGCAGCCACACAGGATGATGGAAAATGCTGCCGTCCGGATGATTGGTGACGAATTGCAGCCAAAGCTCCGACGTACAGGGGTCAATCGTTTGAAGAGTTGTGTTTGTCATGCGCCGGTGAGATCTCCCACAATGTTCAGATATCGTTCGGCCATGATATCCCAATTGTATTCTGCATTGAACCGCCGCAGTCCATCAATCCGCGTTTGTATCATACTACGATCGCGATAGATACTCCGTATCGTCTGCGCGAGCGCCTGTGCACTATCGGTCTCATAAAAGAACGCCGATGATTCATCGAAGTAACGCTCAATAATCTTCAGCCTGGGAACAATCGTGGGAATCTCCATCGCCGCATATTCCAGCATTTTAACCGGCAACATGTAATTGCGTTTCAACTCTGTGTCCCGCAGGTTGCCGATGACACCGACCTGCACATGTTGCAAAACATCAGGCAGGTTCTCGACATCTGTGAAGGGGCGCCACTCAATCATCTGAGCGACTCCCTCTTCTTCCGCGCGACGCTGCATTTCCTCACGATCATCTCCCTCACCAACACACAAGAACCGAACGCCGGGACAATCCTGTTTGAGCAATGCAAGCGCATCGACAATCAGCAGCACACCAAGGCGCCGCGCGACTGTGCCGTGATACCCGAGCCACAATTCCTGTCCGTTTTCCGTATGACTTCGCGGCTTGAAGATCTTCCCATTGCCGACATTGTAGATCAGATCAATTTTCTGATTTGGAATACCATGCCCTGCAAGAACTTCCTTGTGCATTCTGTTTGTGGTGATGACGCGATCGGCGCTGAACGCCGAAACCAGCTCTTCGGCAACAAGACACTTTACCGGCCAGCCGTCAAGCGAATAGCCGTACTTGGTTGCGTAGGCCTCGGGCATCGTATCATGAACATCAAGAATAACCTTCGTGCCGAACACCTTGAACGGCAAACCCGCCAGCGCGATAATGTCGGGCATGTTGTGGGCATGGATGACATTGTACTTTGCCTTCATTGACCTGCGCAACAGATGCACAACCGCTATCAGAAGAAACTGTAGTTGCGCGGCGATGTAACCAAGAGCACCCGTTCCCGCGTACTTCAGTCCGACGTTCTTGACATAAAGATTGCCCGCTTCCAGCGAGCTTGTGTCCTTCCCCAACGCAAACACGTCAACCGACGCTCCTGCATCGAGCAACGCATCCACGTAGTTCTTGATGCGTGCGTCGGTGAAGTAGTTCGCGTATGCGACCATGGCCACTCGCAGCTGCCGGCTCATGCGAACACCTTTCGCCATGTTTCCACGGAAAGGAGAAGGAACAAAATGCGCTGGTGGTCGGCCTTGCCGGACGCGTGCTCTTGCCGCAACTGGTGCACATATGCGGGGTTCAGCATCGTGTTCGTAATCGAATCGCGGTTCGATGTCAGCGCTGTCAGTGCCTGGTCGAGATTGCGCCGCATCCAACTTCCCATTGCTTCATTGAACCCGACTTTCCGTCGGTGGACAACAGCCGGCGGAAGCCATCGTTCACACACTTTTTTGTGAATCACCTTATTCTTGAAATCCCTTACTTTGAATGAGCCGGGAATCGATTCGGCAATTTTCATGATCTCCAGATCGAGAAACGGAACGCGCATCTCCACACCCGCGGCCATCGCCATCTTGTCGCCGCAGAGCAGAAGGTTATCACTCAGCGAAGTGCGGCTGTCGATGTAGGTCATCTTTTCCAATGCCGTGCCCATCGGGGCGCGGGCAAGTTGTGAACGCACATAGTCTGCCAGCACTGCCGGTTTGCTCTTCACTGCAAAATCAGGATTGAACAACCGTGCACGCATATCCGCGCTGTTGATGCTGTACGTGCTCAAGAACTGATTGATCTCATTCTCCTGGGAAAGCGAATCAAGAATTCTTCCCGGTGTTTCATTGTTGCGGAACAGCGGCACGATAAGCGAGCCGAGCGACTTCGCAACACTTGGTGGAATCCATTGCAGGTAGGGCATGTATTGCGCCGCGAGATGCCTGCCGTATCCGGCAAAAGGTTCATCAGCACCTTGCCCGCTCAGAAGAACTTTCACTTTCTTGCTCGCAAGTTGCGCGACAAAATAGTATGCTGCCGCGGACTCGTTGCCAATAGGTTCTTCAAGATGCCAGAGATACGAGTTCATGAACGAGATGTAGTCATCCTCACTTACCGTTCGCCCTTCAAAATCCGCCTCAAGCAGCCGTGAAGCCTCCTTTGCATCGCCGAGTTCATCGTCGCGCTCCGCCGCGCCGTCGAATCCAACCGTGAAGGTATGCACATGAGCCTGGTGCTGACTCATCAGCGACAGCAGCGTATTAGAATCAACGCCCCCGCTCAACGAGAGGCCGATGGGCGCATCGCTGACCATTTGTCGCTTGACCGCGGCCGGATAAGCATTCGCCAGCTCTTCGGCCCACTGTGCTTCACTCTTGGTATGATCGATGCTCCGTGCCTGATTCCAGTAGCAAGTGGTTCTTGCACCCTGATACGTGACGACCATGTACGAAGAAGGAGGAAGCTTTCGAATACTTCGGAACAACGTCCACGGCGAGGGCGTATGGCGGAACGTGAGGCACATATGCATCGCGTCATAGTCGACCGATCGCGATACTCTGTTGTCGCACAGGATTGCCTTCATCTCCGAAGCGAAGTGGAGAGCGTGTCCGTTGTCGTGATAGTACAACGGCTTCACACCAAAATGATCGCGTGCAAGATAGAGCTGTTGATGTTTTTCATCCCATATCCCAAAGGCAAAAATGCCATTGAAGCGCGTAACACACTCCTCGCCCCATTGTTCATACGCGTGAAGAATCACTTCTGTGTCGCTCGCCGTTTTGAATGTGTGTCCGTGCCCTTTGAGCTGTGTGCGAAGTTCGCGATAGTTGTAGATTTCGCCGTTGAATGTAATCCACACCGTCCCGTCTTCGTTGCACATTGGCTGGTCGCCGGTATTCAGATCGATAATCGAGAGCCGGCGGTGTCCGAAGCCGAGCTTTCCGTTGGCGGAGAAATGAAAGCCATGCCCGTCGGGGCCACGATGAGCCATGGTGGATGTCATCGATTCGAGAAGCTGCCGATTAATCCGGTCCTGCGAATCGTATGCAAATGTACCTGCTATGCCGCACATCAGAGTTTGCCCTCTCGAATAAGCGCACGTTCTGTCGCGGTTACCAGGTCATCATTTGTCAGAACATCGATCAATCCCTTGTCGCGCTGCTCGGCGCAGTAGCGAAGCAACGGAAACAGCAATTCGTTCATTTGCACCGCGCGAAGCGAGGGATGAAACCAGATATGCGCTGCGAGTTTCGTCTCGGCGGCTTTGTCGACAAATTTCTTCAAGCGACCAAGACGTTCACGAAAATCCCATCCATCACCCTCAAGATCGATTGGCGTTGATTCATGAATATCCCACATGCCGTCTTGCCGTTTGATCGGCAGGCTGATCTCCGCCGGTCGAAAAGGGAATGAGCGAACAGTTCTCAGGCCTTTCTTTGCGAGGGCTTCGAAATTCCCGACGTCGTTTCCGGGAAACACCCATGTCTTGGGCGCGATGCCGAACGGCTTCATGACATTGAGGCAAGCTTCAATCTTGCTCTCCGCGACATCGTTCGGACAGTAGGGGCCAAATCCTCCATGGGAGAAACTGTGACAGCCAATCTCGTGCTTGACCCTTGCGTTGAGTATCTGGTCAATCAAATCCGGACCATACCATGCCGGATCCTGGCGCACGTTCGTACACGGATCGTGCTGGTACCAGTCGCCGGACGTGAATTTCCAGTATTCATTCTCAAAGTGCGGAAAGCGATAAAGCTCAGGGTGAGCGACACCATTATGATTTCGTGAACAGCTTTCCAAAAATAGATGTCCAACCGTGGCCCAGGTCGAGGGAATGCCGTACTCATCCATCTTCGCGAGTATCATTGGAACCTGCACGCGCTCATGCAAACCAATCTTCACGCAGTCTTCGCTGATTCCTTTCGCGTATTGCCAGCCCCACGCCAGCTCAAAATCGACCGAGATGGTTACCACGCCCCGTTCCAATCCGTTTGACGGATGGTACTTCGTGTCGTGATGAACATACGGCCGATTCGACAGCCGGAACGCCAACTCCGATGCAACAACTTTCGCACGCTGAGGCAGGAGATTATAAATCTTGTTTCGCGAAGTTTTCACAGTTGTGTTTCTCATGTGGGCTGGTGTTCCCTCGTGATTGCACGCGACGCGATCATAAATTGCCTCGAGCGCGGCAGTCTTTGTGCGAAAATCCAAATTGTGAAGCGAGTGGTGCGCAGCAGCTCTGCCGAGTTGTGCACGGAGATCCCGCGAGTCATACAGTTGCGCCAACGATCTGGTGATGCCTGCGGTGTTTTTCTCATCCAACAAAATTCCATGAGTTCCGTCAGTGATCACCTCAGGAATGCCGGCATGCTTTGTAGCGATAACCGGCAGACCCGAAGCCATAGCTTCCACAATTGTTCCCGGAATTCCTTCCTTATCATTATCCGGTTGCGTTGTGCTGAAGTGAACAAACACATCGGCGGTGCGGTAGTGTTCCAACAGCCGTCCATCGGTGTGTGGCACAAACCCGGCGAGATCAACACTGCGTTCTAAACCATGCTGCCGTATGAGTGCATCCAATTCACTCTGGAGTGGCCCGGTACCGACCAGCACAACACGGGCGGGAATGTCCGGACGCTCTTTCCGGAGATCGGCAAGCGCACGCAGCAAATGGTGCTGCCCCTTCTTCGGCTCAAGAGTGCCCACACAAAGGATGGTGAACGATGACTGGGGTTCGTACGATCGTTCGTCATACCGGAAGCGATGTGTGTTAATGCCGTGGTAGTGAACGATCACTTTGTCTTCATGTGCACCGATTGCAATCGCGTCACGCTTCATATCCTCTGACATTGCAAGAAAGCAATCCATCGCTCGAAACATGGGCCGAATAAACTGTTTACCGAGTCCTCCCATGGTATTCGGAAATGATGAAACATCGTAGCCATATAATGAAACAACGGCCGGAATGCCGAGCCGTTTGTAGAGCGGCAAAAAGAACGCCGCATCCACGCCAAAATGAAAATGCCAAAGCGCTGGATTCTGTTTTCTTACCCACTCATACGCCGTGCGAATTTCATGCAGCGACAGTGCGCGGAACAACGTGTACGAGAGATGACCGACAATTCCCGCTTTCTCATTCACAACGTGCATCGCCCCGATGTCGTATGCCGAGTTCGGCCCGCGATGATGGCACAGAACAACGGGACTGTGCCGCGAGAGCGCAGTAACCTGATTCCCGACAAATGTCTCAGTCGTCGCCAGGTAACCTCGGATTGCATGTGCGACAACGGGTTTGTGCATGATCATTACGAACTCAACATTGCGCGATAGACGTTCACGGTAGCGCAGGCAACTGCATCAGCAGAGTAGACTGCGGCCGCTTTCTCTTTTCCCGTGTGCGAGAGCGCCGTCCGCAAGGCGTCGTTCTCAAACACTTCCAAAATCACATTTGTCAACTGATCGACATCACCGCATTCAAACATCAATCCGTCTTTGCGATCATTGATCATCAGCGGCACGCCGCCCACGCGTGAGGCAATCACCGGCAAACCACTCGCCATCGACTCGGCGATCACCATCGGCGTATTCTCCTGTACCGACGCAAGCACCAGCGCTGTGGACTGACGCATGAGTGCGGCAACTTCCTCCTGCGATCGGGCTCCCAGGAATTCAACACCGCGGATGTTCCGCGCCGCAATCATGTTCTTCATCTCAATTTCGTAACGCTTGTCTTCGGGTACACCAACAATCGACAGCACGGCGTCGGCACATTTCTTCTTGACCGCGCCAAACGCCCGCAGAACATCCATCGGACGTTTGAGCCGCGTTAATGCGCCCACAAACAGCAGCCGGTGAGAATCGTTGCCCGATTGAGGATTCTCGAAAAAGATTCTCCTCACCGGATTGGTGATGTGATGTTTCCGCACGTGGATGGGCAAAAACCGATCGACGTACGGCGAGATCGTAATCACCTGATCGAATCGCTGACGCACCCACCGCTCCAGGAGCGCATCAATCTGATGGCTCCAGTATTCCGGACCTTGCCAAACTCTGGATTCTACAGATTTGATGCCATGCACCGTGAATACTTTTCGCGGCGTATGAGATGAGATAGCACCAAGCGCGAGCGCCATATTATCCTGACAATGAACCAGATCGGCCTGTAGATTCTTCAAATGGGTACGCGCATTCACAAAATTCGGAATGACATGCGGACGGGAATACCACGCCCGGGGAATCGCAAGAAAATGGAATGTCATCCCATTGCGCTCCTCCACCGTGTGGGTGTTGATTTCACGCGCAAGAGCAAAAATATGCAGATCAAATTCACCCGCATATTTCTGCAAACCCTCCAGCAAACCTGCAGTCGCTGTCTCAACTCCCCCCGTAAAACTTACGCCGTCGTACGGGTAGTTTGTGAGGATAGCTATTTTGGGCCTGCCTACTCGCGCCCGTCTCTTCTTTAGCACGTTCAAGTCCTTACCTGGGTTCAAACAAATCAATCACACCTTCCGATGCCAATCGACGAATTACCGAGAGCCCTTCGGCTTCGCTTTTTCCATTCACGATCGACAGAACATTTCCAACACTCTTCTTCCAGTCCAGCACTTTCAATGTGCTCATTTCGTAGGCCTTCACTTTTAGTGCCCGCTCACCCCAGAAGACAACTTCATGTGCGGGCTGCCAATCTCGTGACAGATGTTGCGTGAAATAGTCCACTCGCCGGCCGACCAGCGGAATGAGATTCTTCAGGGTCTCGTCAGAATTCTCGAGGAGGGCGATCGTCTGTGAACGAACACCGGCCGTGTGCGGATCTTCTCCGAGCGGATCACAATTAAACGAATTGAGTTTCAGAT
>CAYJNF010000073.1:0-298 GCA_964370915.1 uncultured Chitinophagales bacterium | reverse complement strand
ATTCTCGCGCAGATGCCAGATTGCATTGCCGCGGAAGATCATCACATCGCCGGGTTTGTCTTCAATAATGATTTTCTTCGCGGACGCCAATCGCCGTTCGGGCATTTGATCTTCAGTCAAGCTGGCGCGAAGCCGTGCCCACGTGTTATAGGGATTCACCCACAGCTCGTCGTGCGGATAAAGAACAAGCCGCGAGCCGGCAGGGACTGTTACGGAAAATCCTACCGAGATTTCCGATGCGTACCGGTCTTTGTGCGCCTGCGGAGCGGGGTTCGCATCCGGCTCGTATACTTTGATG
>CAYJNF010000072.1:0-11369 GCA_964370915.1 uncultured Chitinophagales bacterium | reverse complement strand
CAAGCGTGATACATTCGGCACGGCGTCGGAGCGAAGCAGTCCGAACAAAGACAATATCCTCGACGCCAAGCGTCTGGTGTTTCGCTACTGCATATTTGCCTATGCGTACGACACGTCGGGTAGCAGCGGTGTGGCGGAAGGAATTGGGAGCAACGACTTCATGGTCACACTTGGTACGTGGTCAACAAGCGGCGGGACTTCAGACCAACGAGCGGGGACATTTATGCATGAACTCGGACACACGCTGGGTCTACGGCACGGCGGCGCCGATGACGAGAACTACAAGCCAAACTACATCAGCATTATGAGCTACACATGGCAGACACCGTTCCGGTGGGCCGACACATGGCGGCTGGACTATTCGAGAACTGCGTTGCCGTCGCTGGACGAGAGCAGATTGCTCGAGGCCAGTGGGCTCGGTTCACCAATGGGCTTCACACCGATCATCAATGTTCCCTTCAGCGGACCGGGACGCGTGAAGCGATACGCAACCACGAGACACGCGGCAGCAGTTGATTGGGATACAAGCGGAACGACAAATTCCGGTCCGGTTGCAGTGGATGTAAACGTCTTCCGTACAAATCTGGATCCGTCGCCTGGCGACACACTGACGAGTCAGTCCGATTGGCCATTGTTGATCTACAACTTCCGGCACACTGCGGGATTCATCGATGGGCCACCTGCAAAACAGGTTCTGGAAACTCCGGAGATGACGTACCGTGACTTCCTCGATCTCGACAGTCTTCCACCGCCGAAGCCCAAACATTTTCTCATGGATGGTCAGCTTGACGCTGAAGTTGTTCGCATCACATCGGGCAATGGCATCGCACTGTACGCTGCGTTCCGCGAGGGAGAATTGTATGTCGCAACCAACTCTGCTCAATCCCAGAATGCCGACATGTTTGTTTTCGTCACTGCCGATAATGAGAACCCCGGAGTTCCGGCGCCGTGGCTGAAGTCAGGACAAGTGGCGGCATGGGATGCATTTCTTGCAAACGAGAGCACGAATAATTCCGTCGGTTGGTACGACGCCAATGGCATCCTCAAACAAAACAACGCAATTGGAATTGCCGGACCAAGTGTGCTCGAAGGCGTCATTGATCTGGGGCTGGTCGTCGGTGTTGAACCCTCTCGGTTCGTTCTTGCAGTCGGGAAGTATGAGACGAACGACGGCGGCCTGCTGTTAGCGCAAGCTCCCCCTGGAGATGGAGACGGAGATATTGAAGCGGGGGGCGAGTTGTACTCGTACATTCCCAACCAACCGCGATACTGGTATCAGACAGCCGGGCCGATGAGTGAGAACGTTTTCTCTTTGTATGCGACTGGTCCTGATGAGATCTACGCCGGAGCCAGAAGGGGCGGATTCAAAACGACCGATGGTGGAGACTCGTGGACACACATGACTTCCGGACTGCCGCAAGTGCGTACGTTCGACTTTGTACGAACCTCTGATGGCAACCTCTACGCCGCGTCAGATTCAGGCGTGTTTCTCTCCACGAACAGTGGTGTGACCTGGCAATCCCGCTCGAGCGGTCTGACTAATCTCGAATCGCGAGCCGTGATTGCTTCCCCTCAGGGCGCTCTGCTTGCAGGTACATTTAGCGGCGGTTTTCGTTCGACCGATCACGGTGCAAGCTGGACCTTGATGGGTGGCGGACTTCCAGCCAGTAGCATCAGGGCGTTTGCGATCGACTCCAGCGGCCACATTCTCGCTGGCTCAAGTGCCGGCGGACTCTTCCGCTCAACTGACAACGGGATCACCTGGGAGCCTACCGGCATGTCCGAACCCAATGTCATCTCCATAACTCTCGATCGGCAGGGAAGGATCTATTATGTGAAGAGCAGTCCGTCAATCGTCTATCGTTCTTCTGATGGCGGTTCGAACTGGGCGAACATACTTCAGACTTCCATGTCGACGCAGGAGATGGGCGTCGATCAGGCAGGGAAGATTTATGCTGCGACGGCTGAAGGCGTGCTGCAATCCACGGACGATGGCGCGACATGGAACGATATCACCGATGGAGTACCGGGACAAAGCACCTGGTCGTTGGTGGTGACGTCGAATGACAACGTCTATGTGGGCACGTTCAACGCCGGAGTGTGTAGGCGGTTGCCCACTACAGTAACGTCAGTGCGCAGCACGATGAATGAGATTCCGATGGAAGTGGTTCTGGAGCAGAACTATCCGAACCCGTTCAATACGTCCACGCACATTGCCTTCACGATTCCCGCCCGAATGCAGACGGGTGGGCCTGTTTCAGGTTTTACGACACTGAAGGTTTTCGATGTGCTGGGTCGCGAGGTGGCAACACTCGTCCATGAGGTACTCGATGCAGGAGTTCATCAGGTGCAATGGGACGCTAGCGGAGTGGCAAGCGGTGTCTATATCGCGCGCCTGCAGGCTGGCGGCTTCACGTCAGCGAAGAAGATGCTCTTGATTCGATGATTAGCAGGACAAGCAGTGCGATTTGGAGGCAAAGTGACTCTACGTCCCGCAAGTGAAAACGAAAGATTATAAGACGCTACCGATCACGGACGAGCTTGAGCAGTTAATCCGCAAGCTGATATTGCGTCGCTGGGGGAACGATCGCCTTGTTCCCCGCAACGAGGATTGGTTGACTGCTACCTTTCGCAAGTATCGCAAGATGGCCGGATTGTCCGACAGTATCACGTTTCACAGTCTCCGCCACACATTCGCGACTTGGTTGGCTTCAGCAAATGTTGGCTTTAAGACGATCCAATCCCTCGAGTGATCAGGAGTCAACTAAAGTATATTTGCGGGGAAATGATGTTGATCTTCGCGCGGCGTTGGAACTTTTGAAGGTTCCAACAAACTAGGAAGGATTACTCTCTTGATCGTGCACGTTTGTGACACAGTTATGACACACTTGCCTCAACCCTGCCCCCAAAAAAAATCCCAAATTTGTCCGGGCGCGGGGATTCCTCCGAGGGAGTCCCTTCGGGAGAACCCCCGACCTTGGCGCCGCAGGCGCCACGCACTAGCCGGGCTGTTTGATCTCGTTGCGTGCCACGTGGTTATCGACAAGAAAACGCGCGATGCCCCTTGCCTTGATCTGTTGTTCCAAGGCGAGTGACTCAGATCGCGTAGGAAATCCTTTTAGCCAAACGACGTTCCAAGGAATTCCAAAGCGGATGGACTTCGTTTCACCTGAGTTGTGCTCGTCGAGGCGGTTGCTGAAATTTTGCGTAGAGCCAACGTGGTAGCGGCGTGCCGATTGGCTGTAGAGGATATACGTAGTAAACATCGTCGGGGCGGGGGGATTCGAACCCCCGACCTCTTGGTCCCGAACCAAGCGCGCTAGCCGGGCTGCGCTACGCCCCGATCAAAATTTGCCCCACCAATGTATTCAAATTCTCTCTGCGAATCAATGAGAAACTTCTGCCATAGGTGGCATTGTTTGTAATACCGCGCGCAAGCCGAGGCAGACTTCATCCACATGGGTCCGCTCAACAATCAAGGGGGGCACAAATCGAAGAACATTGGTGTGCGTACAATTCAGAATTATTCCGCGCTCCAGTAAGGCGTCGACGACAGGCTTGCCGGGAAACAACAACTCGACTCCCACCATCAAGCCTTTGCCGCGAACTTCTTTGATGTGTCCGGGCATTTCAGCTTGCAGCGACTTCAGCCTTTCCATCAAGTGCAAACCGACCGTTGCCGCGTTGCGCATCATTCCACCCTCAATGATCTCGCTCAGGACAACATTTCCCGCCGCGCATGCGACAGGATTTCCGCCAAATGTCGTTCCGTGGTTTCCCGGCTTGAGGACGTCCTTCAATTCGTCTTTCACTAGGATTGCCCCGAGCGGAAGCCCGCCGCCAAGAGGTTTTGCGAGCGTCACAACATCCGGCGTGAGATTGAAGTGTTCACTCGCGAGGAACTTGCCCGTCCGTCCGAGGCCAGACTGGACTTCGTCCACAACAAGCAGGAAACCAAACCTCTCTCGCAGTTCCTGAAGCAGCGCCACAAACTCCGGTTGAATCACGTTGATGCCGCCTTCACCTTGAATGCATTCAAGCATCACCGCTGCCGTAGTTGAACCGGCCTGAGCTGCAAGCGCGTGACTGTCATTGAATGGAATGCTGACGCACCCATCGAGAAACGGACCAAACCCTTCGCGATACTCTGCATTCGCCATCATCGAGAGAGCGCCCATCGTACGGCCGTGGAAACTTTCGTGCATTGCGATGATGGTCGTGCGCCCGTTTGCATTTCCCCACTTGCGGACAAGCTTCAACGCTCCTTCGGTTGCCTCGGTTCCGCTGTTACACAGAAACGCACGACTGTAGCCGGTGGCCTGCCGCAATCGCTCTGCCAACTCCACCTGCGGCTGTTGCACGAAATAGTTTGAAACGTGAATGTACTTCGCTGCCTGCTCGACGACAGCGTGAAGAATTCCCTCGTGGCCATAACCGAGAGCATTGACGGCAACGCCACCCAAGAAATCCAAATACGCCCTGCCGTTGGCGTCGTACAGATACATGCCCTTGCCCCGTGCGATCTCGATGGGCAGGCGCTTGTACGTGTGAAGAATGGAGGCTTCTTCCCGTTCGTGTAGTGTCATGGGTCTCAAGTAGTGAAAGGAGAAATAGTTCTTGCATAACTATACAAATTATTGTATAATCATGCAAGCCAAATTTACGTGGCTGATACGATTACAAGGATGATGGAGTACACGTTCAGGATGATTCATGCAGGGATAGTCGGGGCGTCGGGGTATTCGGGTGCGGAGTTGTTGAAACTCCTGCTCCAACATCCGCACGTCCGTATGGGAAAATTGTTTGGCAGCGCATCGGCGGGCAAACGAATCGAAGATATCCACCCATCGCTGAGGAAAGTCTTCTCCAGGGAAATTGAGGAGTTCTCTTCGCAGGGGCTTCGAGGTATCGATGTGGTCTTTGTGGCTCTTCCCTCCGGGCAAGCCATGAGTATCGTGCCGGAAGCGCTGGCAGCAGGTTGCCGGGTGATTGATCTCGGGGGAGATTTCAGGTTGAATGATGCGGCGACCTACCGGAAATATTACAAACATGAACACACCGCCATCGGCTATCTTGAAAGAGCGGTTTACGGATTGTCGGAGTGGAATAGCAACGCGATTAGAGACGCAAAGTTGGTGGCAAACCCTGGCTGCTATCCGACGAGTATTCAATTGCCATTGATTCCGTTGCTGAAAGCGGGATTGCTTGACGCGACTTCCCTTGGAATTACTTCATACAGCGGTACATCCGGGGCAGGAAAGTCGCTGAATGAGAACATGTTGTTTGCCGAAGTGAATGAAAACGTCAGGGCCTACAAGATCGGAAATCATCAACACATCCCGGAAATCAGCCAGTACCTCAAGGCATTTACGGGCACCGATGTGACGTTCACATTTGTGCCCCACCTGCTGCCTGTCACGCGCGGAATCTACACAACAATTCACGCGACAGTGAAAAAGGGTGTCACGTCTGTTCAGATACATGACACCTATGCAGCAGCGTATTCGTCGTCGCCGTTTGTTCGGGTAGTCGCACCGTGGATTCCGGAAATGAAAGATGTTGAGCGTACCAACTTCTGCGACATCGGGTTCGTGCTCGAGGGAGAGAAGCTTGTCGTGCTGTCGACGATTGACAATCTCGTAAAAGGTGCTGCCGGTCAGGCAGTGCAAAACATGAATGTGATGTTCGGTCTTCCACAAACAGAAGGATTACTGTCATGCTCCAGGTAGAACTTGCCGTCAGCGATGTTGAGACGCGGGGAGGCATTACGCTGCCGAAAGGCTTTCGTGCCGTTGGGTTGCATTGTGGCGTGAAGAAAGCGAAGAAGGATCTTGCGCTCATCGTTTCGGATGTACCTGCGGTTGCCGCAGCGGTGTTTACGCTGAACAAGGTTCAGGCAGCTCCGGTCGTCCTCAGCAAACAGCACTTCGCGGTGCGAAAGTCGTTTCGTGCAATTGTAGTCAATAGCGGCAATGCAAACGCGTGCACCGGCGATCGCGGGTATGATGATGCATGCACGATGGCCGACGTCACTGCGGCGGTACTTGGCATCTATCCCTCCGAAGTGTTTGTTGCATCCACCGGTGTGATTGGTGAGCCGTTGCCCATCGAGCGAATCCTTGAAGGGATACAAGCAGCTGCGGCGCAACTCGACGAATGCGGTCACGAAAGCGCCGCAGACGCGATCATGACGACCGATACTTTCAAAAAAGTTGCAGCGGCGTCCTTCGAAATCGATGGGAAGACGGTGAACATTGGCGGCATCGCAAAAGGTTCGGGCATGATACATCCGAACATGGCAACAATGCTTGGCTTCATTACGACGGATGCGACGTTTGAGCCTGAGGTATTTCAATCGCTCGTCAAGCGTGTCACAGACAAGACGTTCAATCGCATTGTCGTCGATGGCGATACAAGTACCAACGACATGCTCGTCGCTTTGGCCAATGGAGAATCGGGAATCGAGGCACTCGAACCGGGCAGTGCATCGTACAATGAATTTGCATTGCAGCTTGAAAAAGTACTTAAGCAGCTTGCTATCGATATTGTTCGCGACGGAGAAGGAGCAACGAAGCTGGTCGAGATTCGCATCGAAGGAGCATGGAACGACCACGATGCGGTGAAGGCCGCAAAAGCAATTGCGCTGTCGCCTCTAGTGAAGACCGCGATTCATGGCGAAGACGCCAACTGGGGACGGATTATTGCGGCCGTCGGATATTCAAACATCGAATTTGATCCTGCGAAATTCGAAATCCACATCAACGGCGTGCCGATTCTGCTGCAAAACTACACCGTCACGTTGCCAAACAAGGAAGCCAACAAAAGTCTCAGCGGAGATTTCGTGGAGCTTGTTGTGAAACTGAATTGCGGGTCAGGAACCGCAGTTGTGTGGACGTGTGATTTGTCGGAGCAATATGTGGTGATTAACGGAAGCTACCGATCATGAGCGATGTTCTGAACAAAGAAGATGTTCTCATTGAGGCGCTACCGTACATCCAGCAGTTCGAGCGAACGACATTTGTCATTAAGTATGGCGGCGCTGCAATGGAGGATGAGCAGCTCAAGCAAATGGTCGCGCAAGATGTGACACTTCTCCGCAAGATTGGAATCGACATTGTCGTTGTCCATGGTGGCGGGAAGGAAATTACGGCACTCTCCAAGCAGCTTGATTTGAAAACGACATTCGTCGATGGTCAGCGCTATACCGATGAAGAAACGCGTGATGTTGTGCAGATGGTGCTTGCCGGATTGGTGAACAAAGACATGGTCCGGCGAATAAATATTCATGGCGGAAATGCTATCGGAGTCAGCGGCATAGATGCAAAGCTGCTGCGGGCAAAACGCTTTGCGGCGCAGGATTTGGGTTTCGTTGGCGAAATCACGGAGGTGAATGTCCCATTTCTTCGTTCGATGCTCAACGATGGATTCCTTCCGGTCATTGCCCCCATGGGAGTTGACGACGAGGGAACGGTGTACAACATCAATGCGGACATCGCAGCCGCCGAGATTGCGAAAGCACTTTCGGCAAGGAAGCTGATCTATCTGACTGACGTCGAGGGGATTCAAGTTGGCAAAATTCTTGTAAAATGCCTTTCAGAGCTTGATGCCGAGAATCTCATTCATGACAAGACAATTAATGGGGGCATGATTCCCAAAGTGGAATCGGCGCTTGACGCATTGAAAGCAGGCGTAAGCAAAGTCCATATAATAGACGGACGAAAGCCGCATGCACTGCTCCTGGAGATTTTTACGACTGAGGGTGTTGGGACAGAAATCGTGCGTACATGAGCCAAAGGAGTTTGCCGGTAACTCAACACGGGTGTTGATGCATACGAAGAAAGTGGTGGATTATCCGCAGGGGAAACACCCATTCAACAAACCGAACGCATGAATAAAACATCATGAGCAAGGAAGAAATAGCAAAGCGGCACACGACGATCAAATCACTTATCGCATCGAAAGACATTGCGAACCAAACGGAGCTTGTGAAGGAGTTGAAAGCAAAAAGGATCGAGGTCACGCAGGCGACACTTTCGCGCGACCTGGCGGAGTTGGGGATTATTCGCATGCCAACCGAAAACGGCTACAGATATGAACTTCGCACAACCAGCTCTGAGCCGATCCTTCAGGGATTTACCGCCGAAGAGGTTATCGCGGTCCAAGCCAATGAAAATCTTGTCGTCATCCGGACATTTCCGGGGAGAGCGCAGGGGGTGGCGTTTCTTCTGGATAGCAAGCGTGACTCCGAGATGCTCGGCACGATCGCCGGGGACGACACAATCATCGTCGTACCGAGGTCAGTGAAACACATAAAAAAGACAATCAACAATATCTCACAACATTTGGGACTGAAATAAGATGTCAAAGCAAAAGATCGTCGTTGCGTATTCCGGTGGACTCGATACGTCAGTGATGGTTCACTGGTTGAAGAATCACTATGATGCTGACATCATTACCTGCACGGGAAATCTCGGGCAGACAAAGGAGACGGCATCGTTACAGGAGAAGGCGTTCGCGGCAGGCGCATCGAAAATTCACTATCTTGATTTGAGGAAGGAATTTCTTGAGCAGTATGCGTTCCCCGCGTTGCAGGCAGGCGCGCTGTATGAAGAAGCGTATCCGATGGCGACGTCGATCGGCAGGCCGCTTCTTGCGAAGGCGATGGTGGACATCGCGCGCAAAGAAGGGGCGACCATGATTGCCCACGGTTGCACGGGCAAGGGGAACGATCAAGTCCGTTTCGAAGTCTCGATTGGTGCACTCGCCCCCGACATCGAGGTGCTTGCTCCACTGCGGACATGGGAGTTTAAGTCCCGGGAAGAAGAGATTGAATACGCTGCGGCAAACGGTATTCCAGTTTCTGCCACCGTAAAGAGCCCGTACTCCATCGACGAGAATTTGTGGGGGACGAGTATTGAATGCGGCGCGCTTGAAGATCCGATGGTTGAACCCCCGCTGGATGCATTTCAGTCAACGGCCTCTCCCGAGTTTGCCCCCGATGAGTCGGAGGAAGTGACGATAGGATTCGAAAAGGGAATTCCCGTCAGTATCGATGGGCGCGAGATGGACAGCATAGCGCTGGTGGAATTTCTGAACGCGATTGGGGCGCGCAATGCAGTCGGACGAATTGATCTTATCGAAAACCGATTGGTTGGCATCAAATCACGTGAAGTCTATGAAGCGCCGGGTGCGACGATTTTGCATTTCGCCCACAAGGAGCTTGAACGTCTGACACTCGACAAGGGCGTTGCCCACTACAAGTCGATCATCGCGCACGAGTATGCGAATCTGATCTACAACGGTCTATGGCACTCGCCGCTGCGTGAAGCGCTTGCAGCCTTTGTCGAGAAGTCGCAGGAGCGGGTATCGGGTGTCGTGAAGGTGCGGCTCTATAAAGGAACAATCCGTGTCGTCGCACGAAGCTCTGCATTCTCGCTGTACGATCCGCTGCTGGCAACGTACACCGCCGAGGATCAGTTCGATCACAAGGCGTCGGAAGGATTCATCAAGATTTATGGCTTGCCGTTGAAGACCTACACCCGCGTCGCGCAGAAGAAGAACCACGTCGCTCAGAAAAAGAACGGTCAGTCACAACACCAAGAGCATTATGCCGCTGTGGAACAGTAGGTTCCGAAAACCGCTTGCTGAAAGCGCCCTCAAGTTTTCATCTTCCATCGATGTCGATCAGCGATTCTACAACGAGGACATCGATGGAAGCAAGGCGCACGTGCAAATGCTGGTGAAGCAGAAGATCATTGCTGGCGCCGATGGCAAGGCGATTGTGTCGGCGCTTGAAGGCATACGGAAAGATATCGCATCGGGCAAGCTGAGGATGCATTGGCGTGATGAGGATGTGCACACCTTTATCGAAGAGCATCTGGTAAAGAGAATTGGCGAGAAGGGGAAGAGGCTTCACACCGGGCGCAGTCGCAACGATCAGGTCGCACTCGACGAGCGATTGTATGTGCGCAAAGAGATTGCCGCCATCATCCGGCGGATTCGGGGGCTGCAATCTGCAATCCTTGCCCAGGCCGAAAAGTACAAAAACACCATCGTGCCCGGATACACCCACCTGCAGCGCGCGCAGCCGATTTTGTTTGCTCACCATCTTCTCGCGTACGTCGGCATGCTGCAGCGCGATGCCGAGAGATTTGCAGATTGCCTGAAACGCGTCAATCGATCGCCGTTGGGTGCGGCGGCGTTTGCCGGAACGTCGTTACCGATAAACCGGCGGCACGTCGCATCGACGTTGAAGTTTGACGGGCTGGTTGATAACAGCATTGATGCGGTGAGTGATCGCGATGTGCTGATCGAGTTCATCAGTGCCTGCTCGATGGCGATGATGCATCTCAGTAGATTCACCGAGGAGATGATTCTCTGGAGTTCACAGGAATTCGCGTTCGCATACATCGACGATGCATACGCGACAGGCAGCAGTCTCATGCCGCAGAAAAAGAATCCCGACATTGCAGAGCTGGTCCGCGGAAAATCGGGCCGTGTTTTTGGAAGCTTGATTGGTTTGCTCACCGTGATGAAGGGCCTGCCTCATGCCTACAATAGCGACATGCAGCAAGACAAAGATAACTAGCTGCAAGAAGCCCATACGACATCGGCATCCATGGCACAAACAGCCGAGTTGCTTGCGCATACAGAATTCAATGGCCGGAGATTTGAGAGGGAGCTGGCGGGAGACCTGTTGTTGTCCACCGATTTGGCCGACTACCTCGTTACCAAAGGAGTGCCCTTTCGGAAGGCGCACGGCATGGTAGGTCGGGTCGTATCGATGTGTATTGACAAAGAGTGCTTACTACACGATCTGTCAATGGAAGAGTTGAGGTCAATCTCTCCTCTATTTGAGGAGGATGTCTATAAACTCTTTCGTCCAATGACAAGCGTCAAGGGGAAGAGATCGGAGGGCAGCACATCGCCGCGAGAGATTGAAAAGCAGCTAAGGACCTGGAGAAGGGTATTGCGGAAGCGGTGAGAGGTGGAGAAATATTTTTGTTGACAAAAGCAGCCTACTTTCCTACATTGAAACACCAACTTTGCTCTATCACACCATCGTCAGACAACTCGTAGCAGAAAAGAAACAGCGAATTGGTCGTTCGCACGTGTTACTGCTGCAAGGTTGAGCTGGTCAAAAACTCGTTCTCGGCATTTTTTGAAATGTGGAGTCAGTCGTCGGTGCTAACGGCGGCAACCTTCGTGCAAAATCATCAACAAATAAACTGGTAATCAAATTACTATGCGGAACACCTCGCTATCGAACCGCCTGTGGCATGGTGCCCTGATTGTGGTGCTCATCGCGTCAGGGATATCGTGCAGTCAATATGAATACGATTCTCCTACTCCGGGTGTCCTTGAGATTC
>CAYJNF010000071.1:10448-11498 GCA_964370915.1 uncultured Chitinophagales bacterium | reverse complement strand
CACGAGTACAACACGTTGAGCGAGACAGTTGCCGAGACAAAGAAACGCTGGGAAAGCCGGAACAAGGAAATCCCTGCGGAAGATATTACGGGAAGAACCTATGATTACTTCAGTTCGCTCATCGAACGATCGGGCGGTTTGAAATTGAACATGGTTTATCAGGGCGGCCAGCCGCGCGGCAACTACGGATTCAACATGTATAACCTGCGTGGTGAAGGACGGTTTGAGAATCTCTATAAGTTCATTTGGTATCTCGAAAACGGACGAAAGCTATTCAAAGTCAACACGCTTACCATGAAAGGTCTGGAGGTGAGCAGTGCGGAAAAAGAAGATGCAGGTCAGCTCATCGTGACATTCGAGATGACCGTGAACGCCTTCTTTGCAACAATTCCCGAACTGGCAGTTCCGGCCGCCGATCCGCTGACCGTTCCCACATACGTCGGCATGGACCCGTTTGAGCCTGTTATCTCGGCGAATCTTCCTCCGAACAAATACGAGCTTGTGGAAATCGAGCGATCGGATCTGAAGGCCGTGATTCCGGGAAAGGCATTCGTCGTTGATCAGAAGAACAACTTCCGGACACTGGAACCGGGCGACGAAGTATATCTGGGATACGTTACCAAGCTTTTGCCGGAACAAGGCAGAATCGAATGCACGCTGAACAAGGGGGGGATCTTTGAGAAGGTGGAATTGAAAATCCGTTATGCTGCCGGACAACAGGCAGCGGTAGGTCAACAAGAAGCTTCGCAAAAATAGTCTTGAGGGGAGAATGAAAACGAACATCGTATTCATCGTCTGTGCACTCGTTGTTCTGAGTAGTATGACAGGCATGGCACAACAAAATCCTGCAGAGCGACGGGCACTGAAAGAGTATACCTCTCCCGACGAGCTGGTCTCTATTTCGCCGACGACATCCCTGAATCGGGCATTGAATGCCATTGGTGAAGTCAGCAAGCGGTTCGTGGGCAAAGTGATTGTCGATCCTGAACGGCGCGAGGCGCCAATCGGTGTCAACATCACCGGCATGCAATGGCGCGTGGCGCTGGAGAC
>CAYJNF010000071.1:7789-10438 GCA_964370915.1 uncultured Chitinophagales bacterium | reverse complement strand
CAATCTGCAGGAAAATGAATCTCTGGTATGAAGAGTACCCGAACTACATCCAGATTATTTCCCTCGGCGCAGAACCCGGAGCGCGGGAAGCAGTTGCCTCGACGGGAGATGTTGTTGACTTCACGAAGGAGGCCGCCTCATTCAAGAGTCGCGAAGTCAAGATCTCCGCGGTGTTCTTCGAGGTGTCGTTGACCAAACTGAATGAAGCCGGCATCAACTGGAGTTTCATGAAGAGCAACAAGGACATCTCGATCAACTCAACATTTTCTGCCGCCGACAAAGTATCGAATGACATTTTTCAGCTTGAAGCGACGCCGAAGATTTCGTTTGCCAATATCAGTGCCGTTGCCAGGGTGTTTTCGAGCTACGATCTCGGCGAGGTGCTCTCCGGTCCGCAGTTGATCGTGCGATCGGGCGAGAAAGGGCGCATCCAGGTGGGACAGGATTTTTCCATCAAGGAACGGGATTTTGCGGGCAACCTGCTCGACAAATTCTACGCCACGGGAACGATCATCGACGTCCAGCCGCAAGTGATCAGCGAGTCGGGACAAAATTTCATCCATCTGAAAGTCGATGTTGAACGAAGTTCCCTTGTTCCCAGTGCGGGAAGTACAATCATCAACAAAACCAAAGCAAACACCAACGTGCTCTTGCTCGACAACGAAGAGACGATTATTGGCGGTCTCTACAACAATGAAGTAACCGAAGTGCGCATGGGTATTCCCGTGTTGAAGGATCTTCCGTGGTATGTGCTGGGGTTGCGCTACCTGTTCGGGTACAACAAGGAAGAAGTGAAGAAGAAGGAATTGATTATTCTTTTGAAAGCCGAGCTTGTTCCGACGTTGCAGGATCGCGTCGCACAGAAAGTGAAGGACGGCAGCGTCTTCCAGCGCTGGGAACAAGGTGTGGAGCGGCAGGTTGATCACGTTACCGGACAAAGGGAGGGACGCTAGCATGAAACGTTTTATCCTTGGTGTCGCGATGCTGGTGGCAGTTGTCTTCGGGTTGAACGCGTGCAACTCTGATGATACAGGACCCAGCGCGGGTGTCGGAACGGTCACCGGCTTTGTGAAAGATGCAAGCAGTCAGAACGCGCTTGCGGGCGTGACGGTTGAAGGGACAATCGGCACGAGCATTTCGGACGCGGCGGTCACGGGCTCCGACGGAAAATTTGAACTGCGTTTCGATGTCGACAGTGCAATGACGGCCAGTATTTCCATTCGCAGCTATACAGGGTATCGCGATACGACGAATATCTCCATTGCCGTGAAGCCGAACGAGGCAACGCTGCGCGATGTTCTGTTGACTCCGAAATCGCAAGTAGTGGGTTCGGGTGGCGGCACCAGCGGACTCGCGCAGACGATTGCATTCCTAGGTGCAAATCCCGGTCAGGTTTCCGTGTACGGTGTTGGAGGTCAGGAAACGTCGGTGCTGGGATTTGAAGCCCGCGACTCGTTGGGCATTCCGGTGGATGCGGCTCACGCCGTACAGATTCAATTCACGCTTCAGGGTGGACCCGCCGGCGGTGAATATGTTTCGCCCAGTGTGCTGACGACAAATTCCGTTGGCCGGGCCTTCATTGCATTTAATAGCGGAACCCGATCGGGCGTTGTCCAGGTCGTTGCATCCGCTGTTGTTGGCAGCAGAACAATACTCTCGGCACCGGTTCGTCTTGTTATCAATGCGGGGTTTGCGGTGCAGGATCATTTCACGGTGGGAGCGGCGAGATTCAATTTCCCAACGCTCGGTATCATGAATTTGCGCGATCAAATGAGTGTGTTGGTTGGCGACAGATATTCGAATCCGGTCGTGGTCGGAACTGCGGTATACTTCAGGACTGGCGCCGGCGTGATTCAACCGACGGTGTTCACATCTGTTGATGGTCAGGGAACTGCCGATCTGATCAGTGGAAATCCATCGCCGACCGGTGTGTATGCGGCCCAGCCGTACGGCGACGGATATCACTGGGTGGTTGCGCGAACAATCGGGCAGAGCGGCGTTGCCGTCCAGGATAGCATTCTGATTCTCTGGAGCGGCAGGTCAGCGATTTCCAATGTAAGCCCGACGACGTTCACCATTCCCAACACAGGTTTTCAGGATTTCACGTTCACGGTATCCGATTACCTCGGTCATCCGCTTTCGTCCGGGACGAAAATCTCTGTTGTTGCAACCGTTGCACCACCCCCGAATCCCGACGATCCGATCAACCAGGTGCTTGTGGGTTTTGGGCGCAACGGCCAACTCACGCTTGAAGACGTGATCTTCAGCGGAGCGGGCGCAACGGATTTCAGTTTTCGATTGAGTGATGGCTCACCTGACCCGAGTGTACCTGCCGGCGCGGTGACCGTGTCCATTGTTGTGGAAAGTGAAAACGGAAACGCGTACAGAACACTCAACGGAATTTGTAACTAGATTTTCCATCATCACCACCAAAGAAAGCCTCTGCGAAGAAATTTCGTGGAGGCTTTCTTGATGTTCACACGTAAGACCCTGAAATCCGACATAGAAATGTCGCGCAAAGGCGCGAAGCCGCAAAGAATTAAGAAGAAACTTGAACGTACCTGTGCCTGATCTCAGTTAGCTTCACCAATAAGGTGAATTCTCTCACCTTGACTATTTCGAAAAAGACTTGGCGTCTTGGTCCCGCCT
>CAYJNF010000071.1:0-7779 GCA_964370915.1 uncultured Chitinophagales bacterium | reverse complement strand
CTCTGCGAAGAAATTTCGTGGAGGCTTTCTTGACTTTCACATGTAGCACCACTCTCGTTGCTTTTCCCTCCCGATTCATTTAGTTTACCAAACACAAAAAATCAGATTCGGTTACAGGTATGGCAAAACGTTCCCAGGCGGCAAACGGCACGCCGTCAACTTTCAACAAAAACGCGATCATCGTTCGCGGGGCACGGGTTCACAATCTCAAGAACGTTGACCTGGAGTTGCCGCGAAACAAGTTGATCGTCTTCACCGGCGTGAGCGGTTCCGGTAAATCCAGTCTCGCCTTTGACACGATCTATGCCGAAGGGCAGCGCCGCTACGTTGAGAGTCTCTCGTCGTATGCGCGTCAATTCCTTGAACGCATGGACAAGCCGGACGTGGATTTGATTAAGGGAATCAGCCCCGCAATGGCAATCGAGCAGAAAACGAACACGCGCAACCCCCGGTCCACCGTCGGCACAACGACGGAGATTTACGATTATCTGCGCCTCCTTTTTGCGCGGATCGGCAAAACGCATTGTTACAATTGTGGTAGACTTGTTACGCGCGATTCCGTCCGGACCATAACGGATGCGCTGCAAGCAGAGGCGAACACCAATGGCTCAGGCGGCACTCTGAAACTGTACGTCACGTTTCCGTTGCTGATGCACGAGAAAGAGCCGCTTGACCAGGCGCTGTCAAACCTCAAGAAGGAAGGCTTCTTCCGCGTGGTTGTGAACAATGAGATTCTAGACCTCAACGAAAGTAGTTTGCCGAAGTCGGCAAAACCACAGGATGTTTCCGTGCTCGTCGACCGGTTGGTGTTCCGGGCGGGTGAAGAGAATAACCGCATTGCAGATTCGATTGAAACCGCGTTTGCATCCGGGGGTGGAAAGGCATATGTGTTGCTGGTGGACGGGAACAAGCTGCTGAAGTTCAGCTCGCACTTCGAGTGCGCACAGTGCCACATCAAATACGAAGAGCCCGACCCGCGTCTCTTCTCGTTCAACAATCCGTTCGGCGCATGTCCTGTGTGTCAGGGGTTTGGCCGCGCCATTGGCATCGACATGGACATTGTTGTTTCGAACAAGGAGAAATCGCTGCGCAATGATGCAATACAGTCGTGGGCAACGCCGAAATTCCGGGAGAATCAGCGCGCGATGCTTTCGATTGCCCGGGAAGCAGGGCTGCGTGTTGATGTACCCTTTCGCGAGTTAACAGAGGCCGAGTTGAAGATTGTGATGGACGGGTATGGCGACTTCGACGGGATCAACGGTTTCTTCAAGATGCTGGAGCGGAAATCGTACAAGATCTACTACCGGGTGATGCTCAGCAGATACCGCGGGTACACCACATGCCCTGCCTGCGGCGGCGCGAGACTCAGAAAGGAGGCGCTGCACGTCAAGATTGCCGATACGGCAATCTCCAACATCGTGCGGATGACGATTGCTCACGCTGCCGAGTTCTTCGAATCCGTTATACTCACTGAGTATGACAAGGAGGTGGCAAAGCGCATCCTCGAAGAACTCCGCAAACGTCTGACGTATCTGAATGAAGTCGGCATAGGGTACCTGACACTTGACCGTCTTTCAAATACGCTTTCGGGCGGTGAATCGCAGCGCATCAACCTTGCAACCTCGTTAGGCTCATCCCTCGTGGGCGCCTTGTACGTGCTCGACGAGCCGAGCGTTGGGTTGCATCCGCGGGACAATGATCGGCTCATCAAGATTCTCAAAGCGCTTCGCGACGTCGGCAATACTGTGCTCGTGGTGGAACACGACAGCGACATGATGCGTGAAAGCGACGTCATTGTCGATATGGGTCCCCGGGCTGGTGAACAGGGGGGAGAGGTTGTCTATAATGGTCCCTCATCTGCAATTACCAAAGACGAAAACTCTCTGACGGGAAAGTATCTCAGCGGAAAACTTTCGATACCGGTTCCGCGTCAACGCCGCGAATCGAACAGCCTCTCAATCAAGATCGTCGGAGCGAGAGAACACAATCTCAAGAACATCGACGTGACGATCCCGCTGCACATGCTGGTGTGCATTACCGGTGTGAGTGGAAGCGGCAAGAGTACGTTGATGCACGAGATTCTGTATGCCGGATTGAAGCGAATCAAGGGTGAGCCGGTGGAAAAGTGCGGCGCATTCACGTCCCTCGAAGGACATGAGCACGTCAGCGTCGTCGAAATGGTCGATCAGTCCCCGATCGGCAGAACGCCGCGCTCCAATCCCATTACCTATATTCAGGTGTTCGATCCGATTCGAATCTTGTTTGCAAATACGCAGGCGGCAAAGATTCATGGATTTACTCCCGGTCACTTCTCGTTCAATGTTCCCGGTGGAAGATGCGAGGCATGTGAAGGGGATGGTGTGGTGAAAGTCGAAATGCAATTCCTTGCTGATCTGTATTTGCTCTGCGATGTCTGCAAGGGAGCGCGCTACAAGAAGGAAATCATTGATGTGCAGTATCACGGCAAGAACATAACAGACGTTCTCGCGATGACTGTCGGTGAAGCTATCCAATTCTTCGGCGCAGATGCATCGGGGAGGAAAGTCGCACAGAAGTTGAAAGTCCTGGAGGATGTCGGGCTGGGTTACATTCGTCTTGGACAAGCGGCAACAACGCTTTCGGGCGGGGAGGCGCAGCGCATCAAACTGGCCGCGCATCTCAGTGCGCCGCAACGGGATACGCATACACTCTTCATTTTCGATGAACCGACAACGGGTCTGCACTTCGATGATATTGCCAAGCTTCTGTCGTGCTTTACAGCCCTGATTGATGCAGGGAACTCGGTGGTGATCATCGAACACAATCTCGATGTGATCAAGTCAGCAGACTACATAATTGATCTTGGGCCGGAGGCAGGCAGTGAGGGTGGATTTGTAGTTGCGACTGGAACCCCTGAAGAGGTCACCCAGATTCCCGCATCACACACCGGTAGATTCCTGAAGCAGGTACTGGGCCGAAGAAGTTCGTCAAAGTGACTGATGTCACATCAATGGCGGGGGGACTGTGTTAGATTACCCCCGCAGCAGTTATTGAAAGGCATTAGTACTTCGACGGATTTAGGGGAGATCCTGGAGGTACTGATGCCTTTCTCAATTAGTAGGCCATTCCCACGTTAAGCGTAATAAAGAACCCGCCAAAGTCCTTCTTTGTTGCTATCACATCTCCGCTGGTATTAATGAGAGATGGCAGGCCGTCACCGAACAGATGGGTATAGTAATAGCGGAAGTTCACCCCAAAGACATTTGCCTTTTCCGTTCCGAAGTTCGCTCCAACTCCTATGAACGCAGATCCTGTGTAGTGAGCTTGGCCTCTTCCCAAGCTTTTAAAGAACTCCACCTGCGTTGTCTGGACCCCCGCAGCAGTTCTTGTTATCTCGACAAACGGGGCGGCAAATATCATCGAGGGACCAACGCCGGCATTGATGAAGGGACGGAAATTATCTGTGATCTCCTCGCGAAACAGTCGCTGCTGCAACCCGATTGTCAAAGGCATGACAAGGAAACGTTGGAGTTTGCCGGGGACGAACGAGATGTTGTAGTAAGGGTCATACTGCTCAAACTCGCGTTCATCTTTCGATTCGGAAATGGAGAACATGGCAAACCCATACAGGTCCTCGCTGAATTCTCTTCTATAAAACGTTCCAAGTCCAAAGCCATCGTTGGAGACAAGTACATCCAGGCCCCATGCGTTGCGATAGTCCGGCGGCTCCAACAGCGTGTCGAGAGTGCCGGTTGTGTCGATGTGCGAACTCGGCTGCGGGATGATTGCGAGTGATGACGGCTGCGGCTTGCCTTGTGCAAGCGCAAGTTGTCCAGCGGCCATCAATGCTGCGACAAACAACCGTATCAACATTCGTTTCGAGTTCATGTCCTCCTCCATACAGTTGAATTCTCCATTCACAACAATCTTTCGGCAAGATAGGTTCTTTGTTTCAGAGATGCAATTACAGTACCCGGACGACGGCAAACTTCAGGTATCGCGTTTCAGACATGACAGGAAGTACGGGATGATCGGGCGACGCCCCGCGCCAGTCGAGCAGCTGCACGGCGCGTCCGGCTTTCTGCGCCGATGTTATAACGATCTCCAGGAATACGTCCGGTTCAATGTGGTGAGAACACGATGAAGTCAGCAGAACTCCACCCGCGCGCAGCAGGCGTACTGCGGAAGCATGCAGCTCCTTGTATCCCTGCTTTGCCGCCAGAACGTTCTTTCTGCTTTTGGTGAATGAGGGTGGATCAAGTACAATGACATCAAATGTACGTTCGGCCGAGGTAAGTTTCTTGAGTTCATCAAAGACATCAGCCTGAACGAACTCGACATTCCCAAGGTGATTGAGTTTGGCATTGTGCGTTGCACGAGCAATCGCCTCCCCGGAAGAATCGATTCCCTTGACATGCTTGGCGCCCGAAGCCGCGGCGTGCAACGCGAATCCGCCGTCATTGGTGAAACAATCGAGCACTTCGGCATCGTGGCTGAATCGGCGGATTGCATGCCGGTTCTCCCGCTGATCAAGAAAGAAGCCGGTCTTCTGGCCTTCGAGAAGGTTGACTTCGAAGTGCACCCCGCAATCATCGACAACAGTTGGTGCAATGGTTCCGCGCAACACTGATTTCTTTTGGGGAAGCTGTTCCAGTTCCCGCATCGCCGACTCGTTACGCTCTACAATTCCGGTTGGATGAAGGATCGCCTCCAATACGTCGCAGATCATTCCCAGGCGAAGATCCATGCCATACGAAAATGTCTGAACGGACAGGTACTCGTTGAACTTGTCGATTACGAGACCAGGAAGGAAATCGCTCTCGCTGTGCACCAATCGAAACGTTTCGCTTTGTGGAAACAACTTTCTGCGAAGCTCAAGCGCGTGCATAATGCGTTTTCGGAAAAACTCCTCGTCGATCGTCTCGACGGACGGAGCAAGCAAACGAACGGCAATCAATGAATGCTGATGATACAACCCGACGCCAACAGTATTGCCGCCTGCGGTCAGCAGCTCAACCACATCGCCTGTTGCCGGAATTCCTTTGGTCTCGCGTACTTCGTTGCTGAATACCCATTGATGGCCCGAGAGAATCCGGCGTTCTTCCTTGGGTTTGAGGATAACTTGCTTCGATAGATGGTTCATAGTGCATTCAAAGTATCAAGATGACGCCCGAATTGCAAGGAATGGCGCGTTGATATTCGCGGCAATTCTGATTATCTTTTCTCTGCAATTCAACCAGATGGGACCCTCAGTGCCGGCAAATCGTTTCTCATGTGTCATCTTCGATATGGATGGCACACTCACACAAACCAATCCACTCATCTTCGCATCATTCAATCACATTACGAATAAGTATCTCGGCAAAACGTTCACGCCTCCGGAGATCATCTCGTGGTTCGGTCCGCCGGAAGAGGGAGCACTCGAGCGGTTGATTGGTGCCGATCGTGTTGATGAGGTGATGGATGAGCTGTGCGAATACTATCAGACCTGGCACAGCGAATTGGCGCGCCTGCATGCGGGCATTCCGGAGGTTCTGCGACTGCTGCGCAACCGCGGAGTGAAGCTGGCTGTGTTTACAGGCAAGGGAACCCGTACGGCGGCCATTACACTCGGTCAGTTCAACATCGGCTCATACTTCGATCTTGTGGTTTCCGGAAACGACGTTGTGAACCACAAGCCGCATCCGGAAGGCATTCAGAAAATCATCCGGCATTTTGCGGTCGATCCTTCCGATGTTCTCATGATTGGCGACGCGTTGGCGGACGTCAAGGCGTCACGCGCAGCCGGCGTGAAGGTTGCAGCCGTCTTGTGGGATTCCTATGACAAAGACCGCATGCTCACCGCAGAGACTGATTTTGTGTTTCACCACGTCGGCGAATTGTACGATTGGTTTCGCCTTCACATCAACTGAGAATTCGTGTCATTGACGCTCAACGACGATCATCCTTTTTTCCGGTACTCCGCCCGATATGGCGTTCCACTGTTGATTGTCGTTTTCTACGTCACTGCTTCGTTTCATTTCGCCTACACACCCGATAGCACGTTTGGATCGCTGGTTCACGTCCGCACCACCGGCGTTGGCTCATTGTGGCAACTGTTACTGGCAACAAGTCAACTCCTTCAGATCGATGGCATACTCGCGGCAAAAATTCTTTGCATGCTCTTCACAAGTGTCTCGGTTCTGTTGGGATTTCTGATCGCGCATGAAGTGCTGCGGGAGCGAATGCTTGCCTTTTGCGCAGCGCTGACCTTCTCCATGCAGGCGTGGATGCTTCAACTCGCACCATCGGGAAGCGGACTAAGCCTCGCGCTTGTCCTGGGTCTTCTCTCGATATTCTTTCTCCTTCGCAATGAGTACATTATTGCGGCAATTGCAACGGCTCTTGCATCGCTTGTTGTGTGGCAAGCTGCATTGTTGCTCGTCGTTCTCATGCTCGACGCGTCCATGAATTCAAAAAACCCCGGCCGGAGCCACAAACTGATTGCTACGATTGCGATTATATTTGGCAGCGGTATCCTGCCGTGGGTGCTGTATTCCTTTTATGTCGGCGCGGCACTCATTCCCAATGAACTTGTGGACAGTGCGATTGACCTGCTTTCGCCGCAGGTGTTGTTTGAATTGGTATTGTTCGTCGGGTTGATGTTTGTTGCTGTTGTATGGATGGCCTCGCGTCACCGCACGGCGTTGCGGATGCAGAGTCCGCTGATTTTGTGGATCGTCGTCGCGTCATTTGCCCATCGGCAAATGTTTGTGGTGACGCTGCCCTTGATAATCGTGTACGCTTTCTTTGCCATACACACAATCATTGAGACGTTTGGGAAAAAGAATCTCGGATACCTCGGCGTACTCGTGTTTACAGGTCTCTCGCTGGCATACAATCAGTTCGTTGTATGGCCGGCAACACAACGTGCCATGGAGAGCACCGTGATTGTGACCGATGAGGTTCGGGCAGTCGCGATGTGGGTGAGCGTGAATGTTGCGCAAGATGACGAGATACACGCTCCCTCAGGACATGAGGGTCTCGTGCGATTGTATGCGCAAAGAAATCTTGGGGGCGATGAGGCCGGATTCCTTATCTCAAATCTCCCGAGTATCAATGGATACGATGTAACGTTCGATCCTCTTCAGGGCAGCACAGATGCTGCGAGAGGCTCTTCGCACTATAGGGTCTGGAGGAAACGGTGAAACTGCTGACGCTGCTATTCTGTTGTGTAACGGTCGCGGGTGTTCTACACGCACAGGAAAACGAGATATTGCTGCGTGGACTTTCCGTCTATGCGGGGAGCAACGAACAACACCTTCCGCTCGTCATCCGCAAAGTCGACAACGAAGGGAAACCTGTTGGAAAGTACGGATACATCACAATCCAATTTGACATCCTCGCAAGTCACCCGCCTGAGTTGAAAGTCCGATTCTACCATTGCAATCGTGATTGGAAGGTGGATGAGAACTTGTTCGTGAATGACAGCAACCACAACACGTCCTTCTATCTCGATTACACCACATCACCGGGGGGCGTTGAAGGGTATCGATACCGGTATATCAATGCGTTCCCCGATGATGGCGATGCTGTGCGGTTTGACTATTCGGGGAATTGGATTTTCAGAATCATGGACAAGAAGGAAACAAATGTTTTTGAGGAAGGAAGGTTCTTTGTTGTGGATGATATTCTGGAACCTATTGTGGCGGTTACCAACGACTATTTGACCGCCAATGCATCACCGATGAATCAGATACAAAAGGTCGTCGCACGAATACGTCTGTCGCAGGAAATTGATGCCCCATATTATACAACCGT
>CAYJNF010000070.1:5022-11657 GCA_964370915.1 uncultured Chitinophagales bacterium | reverse complement strand
GACCGCAACCGGTACATCGGGCGAAACGTTCACCAGCTTGAAGAAGCTCATTCTCATTAAATAAGGTTATGATCGCGAATGAGTCCCGCCGTGGTTTGGCGGGGCTGATCCTGTTGAAGTAACCTCGATTCTGAGGAGCGAAGCGACGAAGAATCTGAAGCCATTAGATTCTTCGCTTCGCTCAGAATCAAGTGCCGCCCCCCGATCGAAACGTCGGGAGGCGGTTTTGTTTTTGGATTCCGTTTTGGTATCATAGTATGTCATGACATCTCTCGGCCTCACACCCATTGTTGAAGAGCAAGCCCGACCATTTCTCGCAGAAGGCTTTTCACTTGCCCGCGTCGTAGAAGAGAACCGCGAGAGTTACATCGTCCGAAATGATCGCGTTGACATTCCCGCAGAAATCTCCGGCAAATTGCGATTCACGGCAGAGGGAAGAGAACACCTCCCCGCCGTAGGTGATTGGGTTGTTGTCAACACACTTGACAATGATACGCAGGCCATCATCCACCATGTGCTGCCGCGAACAACCGCGATCGCGCGAAAGGTCGCCGGCAATACATCCGAACAACAGATCATCGCTGCAAACGTTGACATCGTGTTCATTGTTCAGGGACTTGATGCCAATTTCAATATCAGGCGACTGGAACGCTACCTTGTTGTCGCCACGGCAAGCGGAGCAAAGCCGATTGTTCTTCTGAGCAAGACCGACTTGTGCGAGCCGCAAGAACTGGCAGCTCTTACCGATGAGGCACAGCGCGTTTCCCTGCAGACGAAAGTCATTCCGTACAGCGCCTCGACGGGACAAGGCATCGATGACGTTCGACATTTGATCACCGAGGGCATCACGATCTGTTTCATCGGATCATCCGGTGTCGGCAAGTCAACACTGATTAACACGCTTGTTGGCAGCGAGTTGCTCCCTACGTTCGACGTCCGCAGCGACGATTCACGCGGACGACACACGACAACAAAACGGCAAATGGTCTTTCTTCCCAACGGTGGAATCCTCATCGATACGCCGGGAATGCGCGAGCTTGGCTTGTGGCATGCTGCGTCAAGTCTGGATGCGACATTTCAGGAGATTGCCGAGTTGTCGGAGAACTGTAAATTCAGCGACTGCACGCATACCCACGAACCGGGATGCGCAGTGCAAGGGGCAGTGGCACGAGGAACGCTCGATGCCGGACGATACCAAAGCTACATCAAGCTTCGTCATGAAGCACAATGGATGGAGAAGCGAACAACAGTCGCCGGCAGACTCGAACGAAAACGCAAAGAGAAGATTTTGGGAAGGGCGCAGAAGCAAGTACTTAAGCAGAAGAAGAGGCAGTGATTTCCGCGGCAACAGCATGGAACCGCTTAAATGCACAACGCCATTCACTTCGATCGCATTGCCGACCTGTACGACTACTACGTCACGGCAGATTTTGATTTGCAATTCTTCCTGGAAGAAGCAACGAAGGTTCAGGGGAAGGTACTTGAACTCACATCCGGAACGGGCAGGCTTTCCATTCCGTTGCTTCAGGCAGGCGTTGATCTGACATGCGTTGATTATTCCGAGGCAATGCTCGGCATGCTCGGCCGAAAGCTCGAGCAACACGGGTTGTCGTGCCGCGTAATCCCGATGGACATAACAGCGCTTTCGTTGGACGACCGCTTTGCCCTCATCTTCATCCCCTTTCATTCATTCTCAGAGATTCTCGAACCGCAAAAGCAAAGGAGCGCGCTTGAACGCATCCGTGAACACCTCACGGAGACAGGCGAATTCATCTGCACACTGCATAACCCTGTTGTGCGCACCCCTTCGATGGATGGTACCCTTCATCGGCTTGGCAAGTTCCCGACAGTCTCGGGTGGATCGCTCATCGTGAAATATGAGATGCACTATGCGCCATCCTCCCCCGTAGCACACGGAAAGCAGTTCTACGAAGTGTACGACGAACATGCCAACCTGATTTCGACGAGGGAGCTTGAGATCAATTTCTACGTGTTTGCCCGGAACGAGTTCGAAGCACTTGCACGCGGAACGGGCTTTGCCATTTCGGCTTTGTACGGCAACTACGATTGGTCTTCCTTTGATGATTTGATCAGTCCTTTTATGATTTGGAGGTTACGATGATCGACCGCGACATTAGGGTGAATTCAGCATCTGAATTGTTTTTCTCATCGCTCACACGTATCTTTGCGCAGCGAGCGCTGGACGATAGCCCTTCCTTCTGCCCGGTGCACTGCAACACTTACGTTCACAACTCAACAGGGGGCCTGCCATGAAAGCCATGTTCATCAACGATGTCGGTGGCAAATTCAAAACGCCTCTCAAAGACGACAGCGACAAAACCGTTGCCTACCTTATCTGGGGCGATCCGGTTCGTGTCAAGAAGGAAAGCGGGAAGAAAGTCCGCGTGCTCACTGGCCGTCACAGCAGCGGCGGCTGGGTGGACAAATCGGTATTGACTACCGACGGGCTTCTTGAGATCTACGTGATCGACGTCGGTCAGGGTGATAGTGTGCTGATGCGAACGCCCGACGACGCATGGCATGTCATCGACGCAGGAATATCAAACGACGAACAGATGACGAAGCGCGGCGCGGCGAATTTCATCCGATGGAAATTTCAGAATGATCTCGGCAGACCGGTTGTTTCGCTCCGGAATGTTATCCTCACGCACCCGGACTTTGATCACTATGGCGGCATGCTCGATCTTCTTGCAGGCACACTCAACGATGGACGGACATTCAAAGTGGAGGTGGAGAATTTCTGGCACAGCGGCACGGGACGTTTCGCGGCGACACCGAAGCTTGGCAAGGCGACCAAAGGTTCAGTTCCGGCATTACCGTTTGCAGACTACGGAATGAAAACGCAAGGATCATTCATCACCGAGCTGCTCGACGACCAAACAACCTTTGCTCAACCGAAGCGGCTGTTAGAGGCAACGTATTCACGTCTTGCTGCTTTGGTGGCTTCAGTCCCCGCGAAGGTTGGTCAGCTCAGCCACACTACACACTATCTGCCGGGCTACGAGCCGAAACCCGGCGCCGCATCGGTGCGTATTCTCGGCCCGATCCAGGAAGAGATTATCGGCAAAGGCCGCGGGCTTCGCGACTTCGGATCTGAAAGCGTCACGCGCAACGGACACTCGGTTGTTCTACGGGTCGACTTCGGCAAGAGCCGCATACTGCTGACCGGCGATCTCAATTCGCGTTCGCAATGTCTGCTTCTCAGCTACCATCCGATTCAGGAATTTGCCGTGGACGTCGCAAAAGGATGTCACCACGGTTCGGACGATATCGATCTTCGTTTTGTCCGTGCCATGGCTGCCCGTGCAACGATCATCTCATCCGGCGACAATGAAGATTACGCTCATCCGCGTCCGCGTGTTCTTGGTGCCTCAGCCCGCTACGGTCGTGAAGCGAAGAGTGTTGATGGTGAAGTGTTGCCGCCTCTTCTCTACTCAACGGAGCTTGCCCGTTCCGTTCGGCTCGCTCTTGCATCGCTTGTTCGGGATCGCAGCAATAACTCGGCGATCATTCAGGCAATCAATGCAGATATCAAGTCAACAACCCGCGGCGCGAAGTTTCGCTCGCTGACACAGACGCCGATATCAACAGACCTGATCTACGGTCTGATCAATGTCCGCACGGACGGCACGCGCATCTTTTGCGCGTACATGAAAGAAAATACCGCCGACTTCGATATTCAGGTGTTCCGAGCTGGCGTTGAACCGTAACAACGCGAAAGAACCTCCGACGCACGTCAAAGGTTCTCTCCTACCAGGACAGCAATCCGGTATTACTCCAGCACAACAGCAGTTCCGCTCGCACTCACCATGAGCATGCTGCCATTCGACCCAATCGTCTCATAGTCGAGGTCCACGCCGATGACGGCGTTGCCGCCCAAGAGTTGTGCTTGCTGGGTCATTTCGGCAACAGCAATGTCTTTTGCTTTTCGCAATTCCTCTTCATACGCAGCCGAGCGACCGCCAACAATGTCGCGAATGCCGGCAAAGAAATCGCGAAAAATATTGGCACCGAGAATAGCTTCCCCACTCACCAGTCCGATGTACTTGGTGACTTTTCTGCCTTCAACAGTATTTGTAGTCACGACGAGCATGGTTTTCCTCGATTATTGAAATGAACCTACCACCGCATATGCAACACCACATGCTTACGTGAAGTTCATTTCAGATGTTGCATCACTTAATGAGAGATTGCGGCACATACGTGCCGTGTCTTGTTGCTGATCCAACACGCGAAAAATAGTCGTACAGTGTGCCGGCAATTTTTCTCGTTGCCGGTTCCGCCTCTCCCTCAAGTGCATAGTTCTCCATGACAACAACAACGAACGGATAGCCTTCAAGGTACACAAGCGCCCATTCGGTCATCACACCCGCCAAGCCTCCCGGTTTAAACGCAACAGGAACATTTGCCGGAACTGCAGAGCCGATCACTCCACGTTCTGACTTGGGTCTTTTCAGGATCTCAAGAACCCCGTCGCAGACAGCGCGATTGACAAACTCTCCCTTGAACAGGATTTCCATGATCCGTGCAGCCTCAGCCGGTGTTGAGACATTTTCATCGCCGCGCCCGGATGCAGCCTGATCGAGCATCCTGCGCTGGACCTTGGTGCGCGACAGACCGAGTGCACGCAGTGTCTGGTTGACGTTGTCCATCCCCAACAGGTCCAGCAACATGTTTGTCGCTGTGTTGTCACTCATAAGTATCATCAGCACACAAAGATCATGGATGCTGAGTTGAGACGTATGATCGCCTAGCTCAAACAGAATTCCCGAACCGCCAACCTGCTTCTTCTTCTCCACCCACAGCATGTCCGAGAACTTGATTTTGCCATCGTGGACTTGTTTGAACACTTCCATCAAGATTGGAATCTTGATGGCGCTCGCCTGAGGAAACACAAGGTTCTCGTTTGCGGCAAATCGTTCACCGCGAACAAGATCAAACGCGGCAAAGCCCATGGCACCGCTGACTCCGCGAACGATTTCCTGGAGCTGCAGTGTCGTTTTCTCACGCACAAGCGCGAGGTTTTCGGGTTGGGCTGATGCTTGTCCGGCGAGCAACCAAACGATCAACGCCAGCAATGCAGAGTGCTTACGCGGATTTTTTCTTGAATATTCCATATACAAAAAGAATGAGAATTGCTCCGACTGTGGAACCTATGAAACGAGCGTTTTCGCCCTCGCCGTACCAGCCGAGTGCCTGACCAAGATACGTTGCAACGAGCGAGCCTCCGATGCCAAGCAGAATCGTCATTGTCCAGCCACCACCTTGCTTGCCCGGCATAATGAACTTCGCCAACGCTCCCGCAACAAGTCCGATAAGAATTGTACCGAAAAGCGACATGTTCCTGACTCCTTTTTGATGGTGAAAGATTGGACGAACTGTCAGTGGCTGAATCTTTCGAGAAATGCTTTCTCCGCCTCAGTTAGGTTTGCGACCCCCTGCGTATCGAGTTTCGCGATAATCCTGTCGTACTCTTCCCGATTGACTTCGTGCAGCGTGCCGCGCGGAATCGCGCGCCATTTCTGAATATTGCCGGCGTTGACGATTGGCTCGACAATCTTGGCCTGCACTTTCTGAATGTGTGATTGATGTTTCAGCAATTTCATGTAAGCGAACCCGCCGAGAAATCCGCCCAGGTGTGCGAAGTGCGCAATCCCATCACTGAGCGGACCGAAACCGCCGAACAATGACAACGCCGTCATCACAATCACCATAATTCTCACCTCCACCGGCAGCACGCCCCAGATGTACACTTTGTCGCGTGGCCAGAACATGGCGTAGCCAAGCATAACGCCGTACGTCGCACCCGACGCACCGATGATCGGGGAGAGCGGGTTGAACACCAAATGCAGCAGCGCTCCGACCAACCCGCTTGTGAAGTAGAGGCCGAGAAATCGATTGCCGCCCAACTCGGCTTCAAGGCGTGGACCGAAGAAAAAGAGCGCCAGCATGTTGAAGAGAATGTGACTGATCCCCGAGGTGTCATGGACAAACATGTACGTGACGAGCGTCCATGGGTGATCAAGAAACTCAAGGGGGACAAATGCAAGAAACCGTGCAAACATCGGACGATAGAGTGTTAGCACATAGACAACAACATTGGCTATGATGAGGCGTAGAACCCAGCGTGTTAACATCATCGCCTCTTCACTCCGCTCAGGGTCGAGAACGCCTTCGTCGTCGCTTCAATCATCGCCTCTGCTCCAACAGGCTGTCCGGTTGCATGCTTCATCCACACATCGGGCGCGACGCGGCCGTAGGTTGCCATGCGCTCGAACTCTTTTCCAAGATTCCCGCTGCGCTTCACCTGTTCTTCAATCTGGTGCGCGATCAAATGGCCGAGCGGATAGTCGGGCAGATACAGAAACGAGTGAATCATGTGTGAATAGATGCCGAGCAGCGTAATGTCTTTTTGATAAAACACGGGCGCGTAATAGGTGTTCCAGATGCTCTTGGCAATGGAAAGGGTCGCCTCCTTCAATCGCGCGGGCGACGCGTCCGGATTATCGTACATCCAATGCCAGACTTCCATATCCACCAGGGCAACACCCGCGATTTCATACGTCGCCCAGAAATCGTTGATCGTCTTCAGCGCTTCCCCCTTTTTATCCTGC
>CAYJNF010000070.1:0-5012 GCA_964370915.1 uncultured Chitinophagales bacterium | reverse complement strand
AGTCCTAGCAACTCCATGTCCTTCGCCTGAAACACAAACGCAAGGGCTTCGGTGAATGCTGTGTTCGGAACGCCATTCAGCAGCCAATGATCAATCTTGTTGAGTGAGAACGTCTGCTCGACATTATGACCCATTTCGTGGATGGCGATGTTAAAGCCTTTGTAGTTCATGCCCGATTTCTCCACCCGCGTGCGCAGGTGCGCTGGCACGGATCGCATCTGCGCCCCCCAGGCATGCCCCGATCCCCGCGCCGGATCGATCACAATGTTGCTTGCAAGGAATTTCGCCCGGTCGCGGGAGAAGCCAAGCTTCATCAGCAGATTGGGCATATCCTTTTTGTACGCGGCTGCCGTCGGATATTTTTTTGAGACGATCTTGTCGAGATCCGATTCTGAATACTTGCCGCGTGAACGAAAACCACTGTACCAAATATCAAACGGTTCAAGCGGTCGGCCCAGGCGGTCTTCAATCAGTTTGGCAACGTCATTCACCAGCGGCGACGTGAGAATATCCACAAACATCTTCTTCACACTCCGCTCGGGTATCTCCCGGTTCTCCTCAAAACGCCGGGCGATGTGCGTTGGCGCTGAAGGCGAGTACGGATCCGCCTTTCGGGAGGTGAGAAATGTTTGGAGCAATACTTCGTACCGCGTGTCGGGCTCCGGCGTAGGAGAGACATTCATCCCGGCAGGTGCGGGCGTATCCACATCACGAACGGCGGCAAGCACAACTTCATTCGTGAAAGGATTCCAGTCCACATGCGGGTTGTTGACAGCTACCGCGGGGATCGTTTGCGTGACGATACGCTCCATCACCTTCTGAATGATGCGCTGCTTCTGAAGACCGCTCTTCCCTTCACCGTAATTCGCCTTGATCTCATCGCGCAGATTCCAGTGCGAGAGCAGCCGCAGTTTCGGAGGAAACAGCCGCTCGCCTTTTTCACCCAACACATGATGCATGTAGATGTTGTACTCGGCGATGTACTGATCGGATTTCCCTGCCGCTTCGGCAATCGCCAGATTGACATCGGCAGGAATGCGTTTCGAGAACCGCTGTGCGAGACGCGCCTCCGCCCATTGTCTTCGGCTCCACTTGTCACCTTCCGACACCCGTTGGTCAAGGGTTGTGAGCGGGAAATTAAGCAGCACCACAAACGCGAGTTTGTTCGCGAACATATCATCTGTTGCATGGGCGCTTACGTCGTACCCTGCAAAGACTTCATCGTACGGTTGGATGGGGCCGAGATCAAGATCGGACTGCTGCCGGAACTCACGGGCGATTTCCAGCATGTGTCCGTCGAGTTGTTCCAGCAAATACTGAAACCGGTTGAACATGGTATCAAGGTCCGCCTCGGTGCCAGCAAAGTTCTTGCGGATGAATGCCTCAAACACCGCATCATTACCGTCGACATCCTTTTGCCATAAACTGTATGCTTGTCGCATGCCGCGCAATAAGCGGAAGCGTTCACTTTCACCGTACTTCCCTACAAGATCGTTCTCCAGTCGGGCAAACAATTCAACATTCTGAGCCAATGACATTGTCGTTACCATTATGAGAAGTATGACAACATACCATTGTCGAATCATGAGAATCCTCGTCAAGTTGTGAAAAACATTGATGGACGAGACAGAAAAATCACTTGCAACATAGGAGTTTTCGTGGAGAGATACAATCTGCGCACGTGTTCGATCCGGGACAGGCTGCGCGACGTGATTCTCGTTTCAAGTGTACAGAGATATCGCTATCATTCATCAAACCTGAAATTCACCAGATCCTCATCATCAACAATGCAACACTTCGTTGTTATCGATATGCACTTGAAGCGCACCGGTGTCGCAATTCTCCTGTTGCTCGCGTCGCTCAACTCGTTCTCGCAGAGTTCTAACTTTAGATTCGCGTGGCTTTCAGATACGCATGTTGGGAGTCAAACGGGCGCTGAGGACCTGCGCCGTTCCGTTGCCGACATCAACTCGATGAACGACATCGCGTTCGTGATTCTCTCTGGCGACGTAACCGAATTTGGTAGCGATGCACAACTCCGCGATGCAAAGCGCTTGCTCGACTCGCTCAACAAACCATGGTACGCCATTCCGGGCAACCATGATACGAAGTGGTCGGAATCCGGCTGCACAACATTTCCCAAGCTCTTTGGTAGCGACAAGTTTGTTTTTGACTATGGGAAGTTCCGGTTCATCGGACTTCATCAAGGCCCGCGCATGCGGATGGGAGATGGCCATTGGGCGCCTGAAGACATGCGCTTGCTCGACACCGTTCTCGCAGGGCTGCGCAACAAGCAGCAACCGCTCATCTTCGTGACGCATTACCCGGTCGATTCCAGCATCAGTAATTGGTATGTGATGCTTGAAAAGGTCAAGAAGTACAATACGCAGGTGATTCTTCACGGACACGGGCATCGTAACAGGTCGGATAACTTCGAGGGTGTTCCCGGCATCATGTCGCGTTCGAATCTCAGGGCGCAGAACTCGGTTGGCGGCTATACGATTGCAGAAGTCCGGAACGACACGCTGTTTGTTTCCGAGCGAACACCCGGCTTTGGGTCGGGCAGTCCGTGGCAACACGTTGTCCTTGGCATGAAGGATTACGAGGCGGATACGACACATTACCCGCGCCCTGATTTTTCTGTGAATGAGAAGTATGATGACGTGAAAGTTATCTGGAAGTTCAGCACCGGATACACGATCACGTCAACTCCAGCGATTGCACAAGAATCGGTATTCTTCGGGGACGCTTCCGGAAAGTTCCGTTCAATTAGCCTGTCCGATGGACATCTATTGTGGTCATTCCAGACGGGCGGAGCAATTTATTCGTCGCCATCAATTTCTTCGGATGGCGTTGAGTTCGCGTCCACGGATGGAATAGTCTATTCGCTCAACCGCGCGACGGGACACGTTCGCTGGCGGTTTGACTGGAACTCCCCGATAGTTGCTTCTCCGTCAGTTGCCACCCGACCCGTTTTCCGCGAGAATGTCTGGGGCGACGTTGAACAGCGAATTGTGATCGGCGGCAGTGATGGAATCTTTCGGGCACTCGACTCAAAGAGCGGGAGAGTCGTGTGGGAATACAAGGAGATTCAGGGTTTCGTTGAGGCAAGACCATTGGTGTACGATAGCAAGGTTATCTTCGGCGCATGGGATGGCCACTTGTATGCGTTGGATGAAAAGACCGGAGAACTTCAGTGGAAATGGACAGGAGACAATCAGGGCGTGCTTCTCTCACCTGCTGCTTGTACTCCCGTCGGCGCGAGAGGCTCGGTCTTCATCGTCGCGCCCGATAGAATGCTGACAGCGATTGACGCAAAGACCGGACGGACAATTTGGAGAACGGGAGAGTTTCAGGTGCGTGAATCGATCGGCAAGTCCGAACAGGACTACAAGTTCTACATTCGCACGTTGCGCGATTCCATTCTTGCGATTTCATCCTATACGCAAGAACCCGACATCCGCTGGTGCACGAATGTCGGCTTCGGCTACGATCATAACTATGCTGCCCTCGTGGAGAAAGGTGGTACACTTTACTACGGCACACGCACCGGCTTGCTCATTACGCTCGACGCACTCAACGGCAGCGTAAAGTGGATGCACAGAACTGGTGTCGCGCTGCTCAACACGGTCGCGCCGATTGACGGACGGCGAGGTGTTGTCTCCAATGTTGACGGCGACGTGATGCTGATTGAAGCAGAGGATTGATTCTCTTTGAAGAGATTCATATTATTGCTTCAGGAGAATGTCGCATGGACAAGAATTTGCCCCTTGAGATTCAGCAGTTAATCGCCCACTATAGACCCGAGAGGATAATCCTCTTCGGCTCGCACGCGAATGGGACTGCGCACGAGGACAGCGACTATGACTTCCTCATCATCAAAGAAACGGCAACACGTCGACTCAACCGAAGAGAGGAAGCGATGAGGAACATCCGTCAGAGTGTTGCTCTTGATCTGTTGATATTAACACCTTCCGAAGTTCAGTTTCTTCGCGATATTAAATCTCAATTCATCGAGGAAATCTTCGAATACGGCAAGCTGATCTATGAAAGGAACTAACGAGTGGCCGAAATTCGCGCGTGACGATTTTGAAGCTCTACTGCTGATCGAACAATCCGGCTTGTATCGGCCACTCTGTTTCCATGCCCATCAACTCGCTGAGAAGATATTGAAGGCAGCGATCTTCGAACAGGGAAGCAGCGTTCCACGCATCCACGATCTTGTCGCTCTATACCAAAAGGCTAACGTGGCTTCCTCTGTGGAGCCGGCGGACCTACAATTCCTCTCCTCGGTGTACATAGAAACACGATATCCAAGCGAGGTAGGACTACTTCCTCATGGCCAACCCAGCAGAGACGATGCTAACCGTGCCATCCGAATTGCACGAACTATCTATGGCACCGTCCTCGCCGGATTCACTGGGCATAAGGAATGATAGGCTACCGATGTGAATCGCGATGACTCTCGATTGTTGACGATCAGATAATCACTTCTTCTCCCACAAAGGAACTCGCCCCGGCGTCCACGGCGCACCGGCTGCTTCCATTGCAGCTTCTAGGTTCTTTATGTCAACGTCAACCAGCGATTTCAACTTCGCAAGCAACGGTGTGAATTCATCGGCGGCGATCTCGTAACCCGCAATGTGTGTTTGCGTCGGAGCCGATGTCGACAGCCATTGATCGTAGATGATCCCTTCCAGTCGCTCGTTGATCGAAGGAGGTGTTCCTTCGTTCCGCGAGCGAAGCGTATTATCGCCATTCAGCGCGCGAAGGATTTCCCGATTCTTCTCCTCGATCGATCTCACATCATCACGAAGTTTTGCAGAGGCTTCCGGCGTGTCCTGAATGGATTTCTTGAGCAGCGCAATCTTGTTCTTGATGTCGCTTGCAACTCGCGTGGCGCCGGTGACTGCACGATGTAATTCGCCCACCTTTGCCTGAAACTCCGCAAGCACACGTCTCTCGGGTTGCGGCAGCGAGGCTGTCCCAAGAACTGATGCGGTAAACGTCTG
>CAYJNF010000069.1:2163-11669 GCA_964370915.1 uncultured Chitinophagales bacterium | reverse complement strand
TATTTAAGCCTTGAGAGGGCTCCGTCCTAACCGTTAGACGATAAGGCCGCATGAGGATTGCGGATTTCAGACTGGTGATTGCCGATTGAAGACACGGTCTGCAATCGCCAAGCCAAGATCCGCAATGCTTCTGCTGCCCCGTAAGGATTCGAACCTCAATAAGCAGATCCAGAGTCTGCCGTCTTACCATTAGACGACGGGGCAATTGCAATTGCGAGAGTAATTTAGCCAATGCCGGCGTAAGAGTCAACGAGTTTGCATGGGCACGAGGCGGTTCTTCCTTGACGACGTTTAGTCGTAGTCGCAATCTCTTTTTGTTCTTTCGTCGCACAGTCCGCGGTTCCCATATTGCATTGAGGAACAAAAGCAACTATATTGTCCACAGGAAATTTGTTCTCATAAATAACAGACTCTGGTATCCCGGCTCAACTGCCGGGATGAAAAGGGAATTCCGTTTAAAGCGGAAGCTGCCCCGCAACTGTAATCCTCATTCTGCCCTACGGCAGAACGATCTCTCAAGTGTCACTGTCCACAACACACGGTGGATGGGAAGACGAGAGAACCAAGGAAAGCCAGGAGACCTGCCAGAATCTTAGTCCTGATAAATCTTCGCGGGAAGATATGGGAGTCTCTCCAAGCACTTGGAGTTGCCCCATTCTTCACCGAAGGATGGGGTTTTTTGTTGTGCTGAAATCAATTCAAATATTGTGGACCGTTGCTATCACCCTAACTCCCGGGGTGAGAGATCTGAGTATTGCTTCTGAAGTGCCTCCCGACTCCTCTGCGGTACGCGATTCAAATCGCGTGTATCAACTCCGCGAAGTTCTAGTTACAGCCACGCGCCTTCCGCAGTCGGCGTCACTATCTGCCGCGCCAATCACGAGTATCAGTCAACAGAATATCGAACTATCAAATGCAACCTCGTTGGGTGGATTGCTTGCCGCGGTTCCGGGTCTTTTTATAAAAGATTACGGCGGTGGAGGAGCACTGCAAACAATCGCGCAACGCGGACTGGGACCGGAACACACCGTAGTATTGATCAATGGGATGCGCATCACCAATCCTCAAAACAGCCTCATCGATCTCGGGCTGATTTCATCGAATGAGATTGAGAGAATAGAAGTCTTGCATGGAGGCAACTCGGCAAGTTATGGCTCGGATGCGGTCGCAGGCGTCGTCAATGTTATTACGAAGGGTGTTGCGGATGCCAGCATATTCCGTGTGTCCACGGGCGTTGGCTCGTTTGGATATCGCACCGTAGAAGCGTCCGGCGGAATGAGTTCGACCGGCATCAGGGTGCGTGCGACATATCGGGAAGAAAAGGGGAACAATGACTTTCCGTTTGTTTTCCGGAACGGCAGTGAGAAGTTGGAGTTGACGAGACAGAATGCCGATTTCGTTTCGAGAATGGGAACGTTGAACTCAAGCATTACATTCGATCCGGACAACACACTCTCGCTATTTGGGCGAACGTACACTGCCACACGCGGTATTGCCGGCGCCATTGCCGGTCCTGCAAACGCAGGCGTTGCCCGCCAGCTCGATAAGGACAATCTTCTGCAGCTTCGCTATGCCGGTGCGCCTTCACGTGCGGTCGACTTCCACCTGGGGATGCAGTTCCACCATGCGTACTATCAGTATCGGGATTCACAGTTCATTGTTGGCTCATTACCATTGCACAATGAATTCAAAACAGTGGAGTTAAGATTCGAACCCGGTCTGAACTTCAGGTTGGGCGATTATTCGCGAGCGGCAATGGGGCTCGAGTATTCTCTCGTGCGCGGTGAAGGGAATTCTCTCGAGAAGGATGTCCGTCGCATCTCGCAGGGGTTCTACACTTCGTTTGAACACAGAATCACATTCGATAGCAGCGTGGCACCAACCCTTCTCGTCTATCCGGCCGTACGATTTGACCGGATTATGACGTCGGATGTTGCGTTGTCCCATTGGAGTCCACAGATAGGACTCGTCGTCCCGTTCAGGGAATTGGGAGGCGTACGCCCGATTCTGCGGGCGAGTGTGAGCCGCAACTTCTCCGCCCCAACATTCAACATGTTATACTACGCGGGTGAAGGGGGAATTGGAAATCCTCATCTGCGGCCGGAACGTTCCACGAGTATCGATGTTGGCGGCAGCGCGGAGTATGAACTTCTGGGAACACAAACAGTGCAGGCGTCCTACTTTGATATTCAGATGAGCGATCGCATCGTATGGGTATCGACCGGCAGCACTTCAGTGACTCCGAAGAACATTCGATCAGTAAGCTCGAAAGGAATAGAGATCTCGTACCGCTGGGTTCTTCCGGAAAGACTTGGTGAACTGAATGCCAATTACACATCCTCATCTACAAAAAAAATCGCATGGGACTTTGTTGGCGATGGAAATGTCGGGAATCAGCTCATGTATGTTCCGCAGGAGACGGCGCATTTCTCCTTTACGTCAGCGAAGACCTTTGAGCATGAATTGCTGCAACGGATCGGTGCAACGGTTGCTGTTTCGTATTCCGGTTTTGTGTTCACAACGGAGGACAATTCACGGTTTCTGCCGTCGTATACTCTTGTGAATTGCAACGTGTTCGCGACCATGGCGGCAATGCCGTTCAGGTTTTCCGTGCGGTTTGACATGAACAATGTGTTCAACACGGCATATCAAGTCATTTCGCTGTACCCCATGCCGGGGCGTTCCTATCGAGCAACTGTCGGGATAGAATTACTAAACTAAGGAGGTCTCATGAAATTGCGTTTCCTATTTCTTTGTGTTCTCTCGCTGTATGGTTGTAGAAATGATCCGGCCGGCCCGGGCGATCCTCCTGTCGTTCCGCCTGTTGCGAAAGGGGTTTACATTCTGAACGAAGGAGATTTCAATTCAGTGAACGATGCGAGGCTGACTCTATTTGACATTGAACGTGATAGTGTCTTCTTCGATGTGTTTGAATCGGCAAACTCCGGTGCGCACCTTGGAACGGTTGGGGACGACATGAAATTCTACAACGGCCGGGCGTACATTGTGTTGAGCAGATCGCAGAACCTTGTGGTGATGAATCTGAGCAACAATCGTAAAGAGGCTGAAGTCTTTTTCCCGGGCTCGTCCGTTCATGATTTGCTGATCGATTCCGTTGGCAACCGGCTCTATCTCACGCGGCTCTTCAGCCAATCGGTGTTGGTTCTGAACCTGAGCACGCTCGATATTCTTGACACGATTATGGTTGGATCGAGCCCCCAGGGCATGGCTCTGGCCAACAAGAAGCTGTTCGTCTGTAACTCAGGCTATGGATCGGACAGCACCCTTTCCGTGATTAATACGACGACAAACGATGTAATTACTACTCTCGACGTCGGTGATGGACCAACGCAGGCGGCTGTTGCCGCTGACGGAAAAGTGTGGGTTGCTTGCACCGGAAATGCCTTTAGCGCCCCGCCAACGACAGGTACCATTTTTATCATTGATCCGCAGACAAATAGCAAAGTCGACTCTCTTCTCTTCACCGAAAATCTGTGGGGAACAATTTCGATTGGATCCGATGGGTACGCGTACGTCATTGGGGTTACTCCCGGCAGTTTCTATGGAGGGCCGGTTCATCGGGTTTCCGTGGCAACGAAGAGCATCGCCACAAATTTTATTTCAGGAACCTACTACGGCCTCGCCTTTGAAGACGTGGCCCGGGAGATCTACACGGCCGATGTGAAGAATTTTTCCGGCAACGGTGAGGCGAGGATCTATACGAACGCGGGCGCTTTGCGAAAATCGTTTGCTGCACAGAAAGGTCCGGCGGTGTTCTGCTTCAAGCGATAAGGGTTCTCGCAATTGCTCTGTGGTTGAATCACTGCCATCTGTTTTCTATATTGACGCACGATGAAAGCAAAACTTGCACTCGAAAATGGAACGATCCTCACTGGCGAAGCATTCGGCGCAGAAGGGGAGACATGCGGAGAAGTTGTCTTCAATACAAGCCTTGCCGGCTACCAGGAAATCTTCACTGATCCGTCCTATACGGGACAAATTGTTACGATGACCTATCCGCTCATTGGCAACTATGGCATCAATGCGGAGGATGCCGAGTCGACGAAACCGCAGGTTGCCGGTGTGATCGTCAAAGAGTACATCGACTATCACAGCAATTTTCGCGCGAGTGAAAGCTTGGGCGCGTGGCTCAAGCGGCATAACATTGTTGCCGTGCAGGGGCTTGACACAAGAATGATCACGAAGATGCTGCGTACATTCGGCTCGATGCGCGGCATTCTCTCCACTGCGGATTTTGATGATGCCGGCCTGCTCAAGAAGGTGCAGCTCTCTCCCGAGATGGCGGGCCTCGATCTGACTCATGTCGTTTCGTGCAAGGAGCCTTACAAGTGGAATGACGTGGACCGAACGCCATTTATGCTGAAGCCGCTCAACGACACTGAGCGTAACGGCAAACGTCTTCGGGTTGTCGCATACGACTGCGGCATCAAACAGAATATCATGCGTCGGCTGACAAGTTATGGCTGCGATGTGACGGTTGTGCCCGCGCTGTTCCCGGCTGAAGAAGTGTTGAGCATGGACCCCGACGGAGTGTTTGTGTCGAATGGTCCCGGAGATCCTGCCGCTGTGAAAAAGGCCATCGAGAATCTTAAAGCGCTGATAGGGAAGACCCCGATATTCGGAATTTGCCTCGGCCATCAACTGCTTGCGCATGCATTTGGGGCGAAGACATTCAAGCTCAAGTTCGGTCATCGGGGAGGAAATCATCCTGTCAAGAATCTGCTGACGCAGAAGATCGAAATCACGTCACAGAACCACGGCTTTGCCGTCAATCCCGATACACTCGACAAGAACACGCTGGAAGTTACGCATATCAACCTGAATGACGGGACGAATGAAGGCTTCCGCCACAAAGAGCTTCCGGTGTTCTCCGTTCAATATCATCCCGAAGCATCTCCCGGTCCCCACGACAGCGACTACCTCTTTCACTACTTCATCGAAATGATGAAGTCGGGCGAGCCGGTCACGGCGTTGTGACGTCGAAACATTGCTCCTAAAAGAAAACAATTTGGATTATTGCCGGAAGGCATGACGGCCTGCGCTTGCACGGGTCAGGCGCTCGCGCAGACCGCCGTTGGGGGTGAGTTCTTACGGGAGAATTAAATCTGCTATATCGTATCTGCGAATTTCCTCAGTCAGTTCACTTGGCCGAACGGTCTCTCTTGTTATGAGGACCTCTTTTGGTCTCAGGATGCGTTCTGTGGTAACGGCCAGAGCGTAGGCGATGAGGGCGATCAAGTTTTGCATCTTCTGTCCTTTTGAGAAATAGAATCATAGACGGTAGTGTCATTCTGCTCGTGGGCTATAACTCCAAAGTTATGAAGGCTCTATGTTTTCCCCCACCATGGATGGTGAGGTCATGTCCCTCATAACTCCGGCCTTCCCAAAGCATTCACTTCAAAGATACAGTCCAAACATGCGCGAAAACATCCCGTGATCGCGGTATTTCACAGCCGCCTGACACTCGGCACGGCTCTCATCATCCTGTGATCGCGATTGTCCACCTCAATCATGGACCCGGGCTTCTCGAATGTGTATTCCCGCCCACTAACAAGGCCGCGAATGGTCAACTGTGAACTGCCGATGTACTCGAACAGGATTACTGCCCTTCGAGAGTTCTGGCCGGATGGCACAGGTACTGCAAGTGAAGGCATGACGGCATTTGATTGACGGCGCTGCAATTGCCGCTGTTTCCCGCAACAAGACATTTCAAACCTCCTTGAATAGAATCTTCTGGCAAATAATAGCGCCTGCTGAAAGCGATAGCCACAGCATCATTCTCTCACTCCAGCTTTCAGCAAGCACGAATCCGAAGGGCAATGCAATCCAAAAACTCATACAGTAGAAGCAATCCATCATCTTGCCAAGAACTCCTGCTCCAACAAATCGCCGCAACTTCACGATCATGTCCCACGGTCCGTCTTCACTATGCATTAAATGAGTGATGCGCCAGACAGATAACACACCGAGTGTAAGTTTGTAGTATTCCATGTGAGGTCCTAACAAGATCGCAGGACGAAGCGCCTCGCCGTCACCCTGGATGGTGAGGTCGCTCCGCCCCGCGACAGGGTTACGGTTCTTCCGGCGCAAGGGCAAACGCCCGGACTGCACTTGCATCGTAGCCAATGCGCGACCAGCCGTTTGTTGCCTTTCCGTACACCGACAGGTTTTCGGAGAAGGCTGCATTCACGCATGTGTCGAGCAGGTCTCCCCGACTGAAGTTGTGTGTGAAGTTGCCTACGCCATCGCCTGCATACAAGCCCGAAGCGAAAGCTGCAACTTCCCCGCCAGCGCCTGCGGCGCCCACATTAACAATGCCGCGAACCATGCCGAAACCGAATGTCGCGAAGTTGTTCGGATGCTGCGCATGGAACGCAATGGTCACCGGATTGCTGTCGGCAGGATTGTATCGGAGGAATCCGCAATCATCCGCGACAGCAGTTGCGCCGATATGAGGTGCGTCAATGGATGCGGTGGTTCCGTTGTTGTCAATGTGGATATTGAAGATGAAGGCGCCGCCATGAAGCTCAATCGCATGCGCAGCTCGCGCAATTGTTGTAATGCCATCCGGCGCCACACCCGATGGAACGATGAACTCAAATGTTCCGGCCCCGGGCATCACCTGAACTCCCGCCGAATTAAACGCCTCGAGCTTCATCTGATAGACACCAGCGGCATCCGCGACATTGGGTGGCAGATTGAGTGTTTCGAAAAATCCCGAATAAATATCGCCGAAGAAATCATCTGTTGGCCAATACGTAATTGTTCCCGCAGGATCACCAGGATCAGGTCCGGGTGGCACGTGTGGCTTGAACTCGAACAGATTTGAGTTACCGCCGACTGTCTTTGGTCCCAATTGGTAGGCCGGGAATGTTGGCAGTTGTGCCGGCGACTGCTTCACGTAGTGGCGCGTAACGGGTGTGTTCAGCGATTTCCATTCCAACGTACCCTGCTTTCGATACGACCAGCGGTAGTACTTGATGCCCAGCTTTGGAATGTCGTACGAGAATCCATGTCGCATCCCGAGCGTGCTGCCGAACGGTGCGTTGACTATTCCACCGTAGTCGGTAAGCCCATCATTGCGCAGCCAACCATTTGGTGCGGGAGGGTTGCCCGCAGGCGTACCCCAGATTTTTGTGCCGCCAACCGCATACGGCAATATCCATGTTCCAATGCCTGCCGGCGGATCAACAGGATCTTCGGGTGCACAGGGAATCGCTGATGGGTCGGTGACGTTGATGACGATTTCCGAACCACAGGCGTAATCCCAATGCGTGTTGCATCGAACGGATGGACGGTAGATTGATTGCCACACGAAGCCGTGCAACTGTTCGGCGGAGAAGTAAAGATCGGGCTTGTCGCCAAAGCAAGGATACCAGATCGTCGTCTCGAAGCGGCCGTTCTCATCCACCATCACAGTCTTGATGCAATCAACTCGATAGAGATAGAATGGATCAAGCCACCGGAACAGGCAAATGTACGGACGAATCAGATCGAGGTTCTCCAGCAGCGACTTTCGCAATGCCGTGACATTTGAAATGCTGCCGAGTGCCTGAAGCTGAAATTGAGAATGTGCATCAAGCAATTGCCCGACTCCCGCCGTGGTTTCCTGAGACTGTAGTGAAGGTGTCGCAGCCGAGTGCATCTCGGAACCGCTGAGGCTGATGGTCGCAGGCAAGGCAAAGCGCTCTCTGAACGGCGGCGGATCGGGAATAGGGATGGGCTTGCGAATGGCGCTCAACAATTCGTCGCGCAGTCGGAAGATGATGTCGTCCGGCAGACGCGGAATTATCACGATGAGCGGATCGACCTCGCAAATGGTTACGCGCGAGTGACAGATCGGAAGTTCACGCACGGTTCCGTCCGGTGCGGTGACTCGTTTCACCAATCGTCCGCGGACGACGCAACGACAAAACAGCCATCGTTTCCAGATCGGGTCAAGAATAAACGCTTCGAGAAACGGATTCTGCAAATCCACCCGTGACCGGATTTCATACGCCCCTAGGCGGGTAAGTGTTGAGAGCGAAGGTTTGCGTTCGTCCTCAACGCGCGGTCCCACAACAACCCGGATGTTCCGGTTCGCAACATCCGGGGGGAGTGAAAGCGATACCTTCCCATTATCGTTGGCGACACGTTCTGACGTCAGCAGCTTGCCCGTGGTGTCAAACGCATAGACAACGGTTTCCGGTGGGCGTTCCTCTTTGGTAACGCCATCAAACCGCACCTGTACAGTAAACTTGATGTTCTCAGTTTTCATATCCAATCCCTTCATCCTCTGTGTGTGTGAAAACAATCTCCTTTGATTAGCAGATGAGCCGACCGCAACCAGTCCCACCAGCTCGCGCCCGCGGCCGGCTCATCGTTTCTCCCGCACAGTTACGCGTCCTCTTCCTCCTCTTCGCATGGACAGCAGCGGTACTCCTGCGATTTCTCCAGCAACTCGATCTGTTTCTTCAGCAATTCGTTTTCGAGTTTCTTTCTCTCAAGACTCAGTTCAATTTCCTTCTCCAGCGCGGGTTCGCACACTTCACAATCATCGAGGCATCCTTTGACGATGACGCCGGGAGTCGGCAATGACGATTGTTTCTCGAAGGAGAACTTCCTCTTTGCTTCCGGGGAAACGTTGCCGCTCGCGTCAATCAGACCTTCTGCCAGCAGCTGTTTGTCGAGCTCCTTCAACGCCGCTGCACGGATTGCGATGGCAAGCAACTGCAAATTCGCGCCGACTCTGTTCGTCTGGAGTCCGAGGTCGTCAGATGTTTTTGTGAGAGCCGCCGGGAAGACGCTGGGCCGGTTGGCGGCCGTGGCAAGGATATTTGCCGAAGTCACACCAACGCCGGTGCTTTGACCGATCGGGTTTGCTGCGACGCGGGTGAAATCGTTCTGCGGGTCGAGAATAACCCGACGCTCGACGGAAACCAGTTCATACTTGATGAATTGTGTCTTGTTGATTTGATAGAAGAGGAAAGTCAACGCATGACACTTGTTCAGGTTACTGAATTCACGCGATGCCGACTCAAAATGATCCTCAGATTCTGTTTCGATGTGTGAGCGGGCAGAGACCTCGCCGATGCTGACACTCGATGCCTTCCGTACACCCATCTCCGCCGAGTGGTGAGAGGCTTCGGCGTGCTGCTTGTGTTCTCCAAGAAATGTCGAGACCGAGTTGGCGTCGTGGTTGCCGCTCATGCTTGCGGATCCGCCGAGACCGAGTATGTTGATGCCCGCGTCCGCACGTCCATCCACATGTGAGTGTGACTTGTTGCTCGATGTTACCTCGTCCCGCGAACTAACATCGAACAGTGATTCACTCATGCTTTGCATGTAGAAGGAGGACTCGGATGCTTGCGTGTTGCGATAGCTGAGATTCGAAGAGCTATCGAATGTGAAGCGCGTACGTCTGTCGGATGTAAAGAGCCTGACCTTCTCACCGGGCAACAGTGTGGTCGTGTACACGATATCGCCAATTGCGAGCGGACCGGGGC
>CAYJNF010000069.1:0-2153 GCA_964370915.1 uncultured Chitinophagales bacterium | reverse complement strand
GACCGGGGCAGCGCGTAAGCCGGAAGTTGAGTTTCACTTCTGTCGGCACAGTCTGTCTGCGGTTCGCAACCCCGACGGTCACATCGCTCCGCAGCCGGTAGTGGAAGTCAAGAACGTCGCATGTTGCGTCCTTCTCCATTGGTGGGCAACACTCGATTGCTGTTGTGGGTTGATGATCCTTCGCCATAAAAGCTCCTCTCTACGTGTGTGTTATTGGTGATGATGGGTGACAAATGCGGCACAAATATAACATCCCGAATGGCGTTGCAACATACCGCGGTCGCGGTATTCGAGTTTAGTTATCAAGCTCAGCCGTAACACGATCCACGGAAGCGAGTGTTCTGCGGACGAGCAACGCCACCAACAACACGCCGAAGCAGGCAATCGCAACGCCCACGCTTGTTGTCGTCAGTTGCGCGCCGAACAGGTCGTACTGCACCTCCGCGGGACGCGGGAAGAATGCAAGAGCTATTCCCCCGATGACAAGGGCGCCGCCAATCACGGCGGTGAGGATAAGTGTCCGCTTCCAGATGGATGCGGCGGCTTGTATGAGATTTCTCATTGTTCTCCCTCCGACCAACATTCGTTGGCAATGATGTTATTGAAGAGTGATGGCTACTTCTTCTTGAATCATGCCGCTGTAGACAATGAAACACCAGTCCTGGATCTCAAGCTCGACATCCAGCATGATTTCAGAAAGGATGCGATCCTTCAGTGTCAGTGATGATGGAAAATGTGAACTTTGCATAAACACCTCACTCAAGTTTTATGCAAAGATACATCGTTGCGGAGGGCAAGTCACTCCCGCGTTCGCGGCATATTGAAGTGAGAGAGAAGGGATGTTGAGGGATGGAGTGTGGTGAGGCGCCCGGAGGTGCTTATGTAAACGCTCTAAACGTGGGATTCGACTTCAGCCATTTGGCAACGGCTTCGCTTCCGGTATGGACCTCGAGTTTGCGATAAATGTTCTTGAGATGTGTGTCGATAGTTCGATGGCTGAGAAAGAGCTTGTCCGCCATTGTTTTTTTCGTGTGGCCTTCTGAGAGAAGTTGCAGCACTTGCGTTTCGCGATCGGTCAGGCCGTAGTCTCCCTTTGGCGCGGCAAACTTGTTGAACAAATAGAGGACTTTGCGTGCGATAGGGGCATTCATTGGCGGCCCCCCATCCAGCACTTCTTGCACAGCCCGAATGCTTTCTTCTGGCGAGGAGTTTTTGAGCAGATAGCCATTTGCCCCCGCGCAGATTGCGCGGAAAACATTGTCATCCTCTTCATGGTTGGTCAGCATGATGATATCGGTTGCCGGAGAGATTGCCTTCATGCGTTTTACGCCTTCAATGCCGTCTATCCCCGGCAATCCGATATCCATCAATACCACTTCCGGTGATTCGCCTGCGGTGAATGTGTTCAACGCATCTTCGCAATTCGAGAAGCTTCGCTGACACTTGATGCCCGCCGAGCCATCCATGAGCGCGCACATTGCTTCACGGAATGGCGAGTCGTCTTCCACAACCCACAGGTTCACAATGTCGATATCATGCTGCCGATTGATTTGCACCGGAGTCCTCGTCTCTCTTGCTATGGATTGATTTCGATGGTGAATGTAATGTTGACGTCAGGGTTTTCCTCGTTGACGCTAATGACCTCTGCGCCAACGGGATTTGTGGTCGCCTGTCCTGACCCATGGTGATAGTAGGTGTTTCCATCGCAATGTGTAATTGCAAGCAGGTACTCGCCAAAGACCACGTTCTCAAACACCGATCCGTCTGTGAGACACAAGTACGGTGGCTTACATTTGATGGTCTTTTGATCACCGTAGGCTAACAACGAGCTTGCATCCACCAATTGTAATGTTGCGAAACAAGAATCTTCTTCAGTCCCTCCCGAATCCATCATAGAACTGCTTCGAGGTGCCTCTGAGGCCGGTGCCTGTTGCTGCTTCTGCAGGGCATACTCTTTTGCTTTCACCGCGTCACGATACGCCAGCTTCACAGTGACTTTGCCGACGCGATCCTTTGTCAGCGGTTTTGGTCGGACATCACGACTTCCTCCATACCACAATGATACGCCAAGCGCGACGAGCGAAATGATGATTGCCTCAATACTGAGCGTGGACGAACGATCCATTTTGAAGTCCAAAAATGTGGTGGTGGGA
>CAYJNF010000068.1:0-11733 GCA_964370915.1 uncultured Chitinophagales bacterium | reverse complement strand
CCTCCCTTTATTTTTTTTTTTTTTTTTGGCCGCGGGGGGGGCCCCCCCCCCGCGCGGCAAAACATAATCTCTGCTGGGTTACCCTCGAAACATCGTGCGTTCTTGATCGCCGAGCGGGGTCTCTCCCTCTGCTTATTCGGCGGCTCTGTCCGCCGCGACCCCGCCGAAACAAGCAGTTTCCGTTGTCATCCCTGAAGCCGCGTAGCGGCTGAAGGATCTCTTAGAGTGTTTCGTTTGTTCCGCACCTTAGATCTTCGTTTCTTCGCATCTTCGTATCTTCGGATCTCTTGTTATGCCTCGTGAAACCTTCCCCGTTGACGTCCTGATTGTCGGCGCCGGCCCCGCCGGGCTGGCGTGCGCCTATCATTTGAAACGTCTGATTGAGCAACATCCCGATGCCAAGCTCGGCGAAACCGAGATCATGGTACTCGAAAAGGCGCGCGAAGTTGGTGCGCATGGTCTCTCCGGCGCGGTCATGGATCCGAAAGGCATCTCCGAACTCATTCCCGATTGGAAGGAGCAGGGACTGCCGGTGGAGAAGTACATCGCTGAAGACGCGATGCTCTATCTCACGTCGAAAGGTAAGTGGCGCGTGCCGTGGACTCCCCCGCCGCTGCGCAATCATGGTTTTCCGATTGTCTCCATCAACCGCCTCACGAAGTGGCTCGCGGAGCAGGTGGAAGCACAGGGCGTGATCATTGCCACCGAGACTCCCGGCCAGGAAATGCTCTATGAAAACGGCAGCGTGAAGGGCGTCCGCACCGGCGACAAGGGTCTGAACAAGAAAGGCGAACCGAAGTCCAACTTTGCGCCGGGCGCGGATATCGAGGCCAAGGTCACTGTACTCGCCGAGGGCACGCGCGGCTCGCTGACGAAGGCGGCGGTTGAACAGCTCAGTTTGCACGGCGACTTACCGCAAACGTACGTGCTCGGTGTCAAAGAAGTGTGGGAGCTGGAGCAGCCGCTGAACGAAAAGGGCGCCGCGTTTCACACGCTCGGATACCCGCTCGGCAATCTCTTTGGTGGCAGTTGGATCTATACGATGCGGGACAATCTGCTCTCCATCGGTCTCGTCACCGATCTGGGCTATGAGAATCCATACACCGACCCGCATTACAATTTCCAGAAATTCAAACAGCATCCTTGGGTTTCCGGAATTCTCAAGAACGCCAAGTTGCTCGGCTACGGTGCGAAGACGATACCCGAAGGCGGCTGGTATGCGATGCCGCGACTCTTTCATGATGGCTTGCTGTTGATCGGCGACTCCGGATCATTCTTGAATTCGCAGCGGCTGAAAGGCATTCATCTTGCGATTAAGTCCGGTATGCTCGCCGCCGAAACGACCTTTGAGTCGCTCGTCAAACAAGATTTCTCCAAAGAGCAGCTCAAGTCGTTCAAGGCGCGCGTAGACAAGAGTTGGATTAAAGACGAACTTTGGCCGGTACGCAACTTCCATCAGGCGTTCGAGCATGGTGTGATGCTCGGGTTGGTTCACGCCGGTGCGCAGCTTCTGAGCGGCGGACGCGGCTTCAGAGACAAAATGCCGAGTCTGCCCAGTCACCAGCACATGCGGCATTGGCGGGAACTCTCTTTGCAGCAGCGTGATCAGGTTTGGGAAAAACGACTTGCCGAGTTTGACCGCGAACTCACGTTTGACAAGCTCACGGACGTGTACAAAAGCAAGACGATGCACGAGGAAGACCAACCCGTGCATCTGCTTGTGCATGACACTGAAATCTGCCGTACGCGCTGCGTGGAAGAGTTTGGCAACCCATGCCAGTTCTTCTGCCCCGCCTTCGTCTATGAAATGGTGCCGGACAACGAGCGCGGCGGCGTCAAGTTGCAGATCAACGCGTCGAACTGCGTTCATTGCAAGACCTGCGACATCATGGATCCGTACGGGATCATTACCTGGGTTCCGCCGGAGGGCGGCGGCGGCCCGGTCTATACGGATTTATGAGCGCCGCGTTGGACAGCCAAGATCCGCATTTCCAGCCTTCCCCCATCTCGATGGGGGAAGGATTAAGGATGGGGGTGCGGTAAGTGTTCGACATTCACAATCACGTCCTCCCGCGCGTCGATGACGGCCCGTCGTCGCTGGACATGTCGCTGCGCATGCTTGAACAGGCCATTGCGCAGGGCATCACGCACGTCGTGTGTACACCGCATGCAAACGATCGCATGACGGCAGACGCCAATGCTCATTTTGAAAAACGCTTAGCCGAGGTCAAAGAGGCGGTAGCGAAGCGCAATCTGAAGATCGAGCTGGGTTTTGCCAGCGAAATCATGCTCGGCACGGATTTGCAGCGTGTGCTGGAGTTTCCGTTCGGCACATACAATGGCAACGGGACCTATTTCTTGCTGGAGTTTCCGCGCGAGACGCCCTATGAGATCATCCTCAATGTGGTGAAGACGGCGGGGCGTTGGAACAAGCGCCCCGTGATTGCGCACGTCGAACGCTACTCGCGCGTCGTCGCGTCTCCCGAGCGTCCGGACGAATTGCGCAAGGAAGGCGCGATCCTCACGATGGATGCCGGATCGCTGTTCGGGCAGTTCGGCGGAGTGATTCAGAAGCGCGCGAAGGCGCTGCTGCAATTAGATGCCATTGACATTCTTGCCAGCGACGCGCATAACGACGAGGAGCACGCCTTCTGTTTCGGCAAGAGCCTGCCGCTGGCGGCAGCGATTGTCGGCGAGGCCCGCGCGCAGGAGATGGTTAACGAAAGTCCGCGCCGCGTGTGGTACAATGAACCGTGGGATGTAGCGCCTTGATTCAAATTGGCACGTACAAGATATCGCTGATTGAAACCGGCGACTTCAAGCTCGATGGCGGAGCCATGTTTGGCGTGGTGCCAAAACCGCTCTGGAGTCGTGTGGCACCCGCCGATGAGCTGAACCGTATTGAAATGACGATGCGCTGCCTGCTCATCGAAACCGATGGCCGCAAAATCCTCGTGGACGCGGGGGTCGGTGATAAAGACGATGCGAAGTTCAAGGACATCTTTGCCATAGATTTTGAGCGCAACACGCTGGAAAAGTCGCTCACGGCGCGCGGCATCAAGCCGGACGAGATCACCGATCTCATCTACACGCATCTGCACTTTGATCATGCCGGCGGCTCGACGCGGCTCGACGGCAAGGATCCCGTGCCGCTGTTTCCGAATGCACGGCACTTTGTGCAGCGCAGACAACATCAACATGCGTTGACCCGCAGCGAGCGCGATCGCGCCAGCTACATCGACGCCAACTACGAGCCGGTGAACCGTGCGGGACTGTTGGAATTCGTGGACGGAGCAACCGAGTTCCTGCCGGGAATTGAATTGCTGGTTACAAACGGCCACACGCCCGCCCTGCAAATGATCAAGATCAGTGACGGTCAAACTACGCTTTGGTACCCGACTGATTTGATCCCCATGTCGGCGCACATTCCGCTGCCGTACATCATGGGCTACGATTTATTCCCGCTGACCACGTTGGAAGACAAAAAGCGACTCCTTCCCCGCGCCGCGGATGAAAAGTGGATTGTCGTGTTCGAGCACGACCCGCACGTCAAAGCCTGCCGGATCACGAAAAACGAGCGCGGGCAGTTCGGCAAAGGCGAAATCGTGCAGATCGAAAATTGAAAAACGCAAATCGAAGGTGGCCATACATCGTAGGAACACCCCTTGCGGGTGTTCTAGCGTATCAAATCTCAATGTAGCAAACATGTCGTCTTCCCGTTCCCAAGAATTTCTCGACCGTCTTCACAGCGAAGTGCTCGTCTGCGACGGTGCAATGGGCACGTCGCTCTATGCGCGGGGTTTCTCGTATCAATCCTGTTTTGAGGAGTTGAACGAATCGCGCGCCGATGTCGTCGAAGCCATGCATCGCGAGTACATCGACGCGGGCGCGCAGGTGATCGAGACCAACACATTCGGCGGCAGCATGATTCGCCTGGCCGAGCACGGTTTCGAGCGGCGCGTGCGCGAGATTAACCGTGCCGGCGCGGAGGTCGCGAAGCGCGCGGCGGGCGCGCGCGCGTATGTGGCCGGGTCAATCGGTCCGCTGAATCGCGTGCTCGAGCCGATCGGCACGCTCACATTGGCGGAAGCGCGCACCGCGTTTCAGGAGCAGGCGATTGGACTTTTTGAAGGCGGCGTGGATTTCTTCATCGTCGAGACCATTTCCAGTCTCGCCGAGATTCACGAAGCGATTCGCGCGATTCGCGAGGTCTGCGATCTGCCGATTGTGGCGACGATGACATTCACGGAGGAGGGGAAGACGCTGGTGGGGGATAAGCCGGCGGACGTGCGCAAGGCGCTGCTCGAATACGGGGCAAACGTGATCGGCGCCAATTGCTCCGTCGGGCCGCAGGCGATGCTTGACGTGATTGAGCGGATGAGTTCGGGAAACACTGTGCCCCTCGCGGCGCAGCCGAATGCCGGAATGCCGCGCGTGGTCGGCGGGCGCTACATTTATCTGGCGTCGCCGCAGTACTTCGCCGAGTACGCTCTCAAGTTTGTGGATGCGGGCGTGTCGCTGGTCGGCGGCTGCTGCGGCACAACTCCGGATCACATTCGCGCCATTGCGCGGGCGGTGAAAGGGAGAAAGCCGGGGCGTCAATCGGTGAGCGTGAGTGCGCGCGATGTTGTGGAAGAGGAGCCGCGTGTGGAAGTGACGCAAGGCCGGCTTCCGCACAGCGATTTTCGCGCGAACCTCGGCCGGAAATTTCAGATCTCAGTTGAGATTGATCCGCCGCGCAGCATCAATCCCGATCCGTTTATTCGCGGCGCGCAGATGTTGAAGTCGCACGGCGTGGATTTGATTAACGTGGCCGATTCGCCGCTGGCGCGGTCGCGGATGAGCGCGCTCGCCATGGCGCATCTCTTGCGCCGTGACGCCGGCGTGGACGTGCTCTTGCACGTTTCCTGCCGCGACCGCAATGCCCTCGCGCTGCAGTCGGAGTTGCTCGGCGCGCATGCGCTGGGCGTGCTCAACGTGCTCGCGGTGACGGGTGATCCGCCGAGCGTGGGCGACTATCCGTTTGCGAAAGCGGTGTTCGAACTGGATTCGATCGGCTTATCGAAGCTGATCACACGCCTGAATCAGGGCATTGATTTGACGGGCGGGAAGATGGAGGAGCCGACGCGGTTTTTGCTGGGAGTGGGCGTGAATCCGACGGCGACGGATTTGAAATTGGAATACGAGCGGTTCCGGCAAAAGATTGATGCGGGCGCGCAGTTCGCGTTCACGCAGCCGCTCTTCGATCCGCTGACGCTGGTGAAGTTTCTGGATGACGTCTCATCCTTCAATCGCATTCCGATTTTCGTGGGGATCATGCCGCTGCGCAGCGCCAAGCACGCGGAGTTCATTCACAATGAGCTGCCTGATATGTTCGTGCCCGAGCGCGTGCGCGCGGCGATGAAAAACTCCGGTACCGAGGGCGCGCGCGTGGGCGTGGAGATTGCTCAGGAGTTTCTGCTCGCGACCAAGCCGCTGGTGCAGGGCGCGTACCTGATGCCGCCGTTCAACAAATTCCAGATGGCGGTGGACGTGATCAAAGCGTTACATTCCGACAATCCGACAAGCTGACAAGCCGACAGAGACGCGAAGATACGAAGAAGCGAAGATGCGAAGATTGTGAGGCAGATTGTCCGACTGCGTCGAGATCTCGCCAAAGGCGGACATCGCCCGTCCTCGTAGCCACACCCCTTGTGGGTGTTCTGGCGACCGTACCAACGAATGCAACCCGGCCGGAATCGGGGGGGAGGGGGGTGGGGTGGGTCAGAGCGATCTTTTTTTTGCGGAACGAACCTGGCTTATTCAAGGCGGGCAATTGAGTTACAAATCGGTCGATTTGTTGGCGAGGGCCTGAATTGTGCGGTCATTTCAGTTCGGAATTATAAAGCAACAGCTTGGCGATTGAGACTGTCATAATATACGCTTTTAGGTAACACAAGTCAACAGATTTTGAGTTTTTGTTCAATTGCCGAGCGAGCTTGGAATTGGGTTGGATTGGCATTGAACTTGGAATTGGATCGGGAATGGAAAGAGGGGCGGGGAAGGCCTCTCCCAGCACTCTGAACAAGTCGGTAATGACGAATCACATTAGAGCAATTCACTTCTGGAAGAATCCAGTTACTTGGGGATCTATTGGATTCTTAGTTTGTGCTGTGGTCTTCTTTGTCACTGGAATGCAGACCCTAGCTTGGATTAGCATAGGAACTACACTCCTTCTTCAAGCTTATAATCGCTACCGAGCACGGCAGCTCAAAAGAGAAGTACGAGAGATCATAGCATCGGAAAACAAGCTACAAACACAGGAAATATCATCCAAGATAGGTGAAATAGTAGGTAGCCACTATTCTGAGTTGCGCGGTTTGCTAGCTGTACCTACTTCTCTAGATGAAGCCGCGAAACTTATCGGAAAATCTCGTGTGGAAGTTAGCGATGCTCTTCTTAATACTGTTAGATCTGCTGCGAACTCCCTACAAAACAAGGATTATCTTCAAGCGGAAAAGTCTTACCATTCTCTTGTTGTTATCTTCCCAGATGTAAGTTTATTTCATTTTGGGCTTGGTGTTGCCTACCATCTCCAGCAAAAAACAGTTGAAGCAATCAACGAATATGAATCCGCAATAAGAAACGACCCTGACAATGAAAAGGCTTCCTATAACATGGGGCTTGCTTGGCATCATGCAGGTAACGACGAGAAGGCACTATCTGTTCTTGAACACCTGATAGAGAAAGCTCCTGATTCGGCACCAGTGCACATTAATCTCGGGGTGGTGCTTGCGAGTTTAGGACGACTTCCTGAGGCAGAATCTCAGTTCGCTACTGCAATCCATCTTGATCATGCGACGCCAACCGCTCACTACAATTTGGGAGTGGCGTGCATTCAACAAGGAAAGCTACAGGAAGCGGTCCAGCCATTGAGGATCGCGCTATCGCGCGATAGGAATAACCATCGCGTGCTCAATAACCTCGGTTGTGTACTTGGCGAGCTTGGATTTATTAACGAAGCGCTCGGACATCTCAAACGTGTTACAGAAGTGCTGCCCGACTATGCGAATGGCCATTTTAATCTTGGTGTCGCTTTAGAACGAGCTGGAAGAATAGAAGATGCAGAAAAAGCGTATGAGACCGCCATCAAAGTCGATTCTCGCTTTGGATATGCTCATCTGAATCTCGGGATCATACTTGTAATGCGCGGCGCTCGCGAGGGTGCCAAATCCAAATTCGAAACAGCCCTCCAATGTGATCCAGAACTTTTCCCGGCGTATTTCAATCTTGCACGAATGGCGGAAGAAGATCATGACGATGTATCTGCGCTAGATCTTTATTCAAAAGGTCTTAAGTATCTACCCAAGAACCAAGCTTATCTTAGACAGGAAATTTCCAATCATATCAATGAACTCTGTAGATGAGACTATGTCCGCTAACGCACAACCAATGATGCCAAAAGTACTGCTTATATCATGGTGACTAAACGAGAGGAGATGCAAATTAATACGGCGGCCAGAGGCCGCCGGAAGTAATTGCAGATTCCGTCCGGGTTGCGTGATCCTTCACTTCGTTCTGGACATGCTTAACCCGGCTCGATTGCCTCAAGAGAGATCCTTCACGGCGCGCCGCCGTCCCCACTCGGGGAGTGGGGACAGTTGAAGAGGGTGGCGCTTCGTTCAAGGATGACAAAGCAGAGCGCACGTCCGACTTCGTCGAGACCTTCGGCCGTGCGGCGCTACGAATGCGGGCGAAGTCCGCAGAGCGAGATCTCGACGAAGTCGGACAATCGGCCCCTACAAGATCCGGCGCGATGCGCGCCGAGTCGACTGACGTCGACCCTACCCAGAGGCCCGGCAAGCCGGGCGCTACGGGAATTAAATGGAATAAAAGAAGAGGCGGCCAGAGGCCGCCTCAAGTAGAATGAAATTTTCGGTTGTGGAGGGAGGGATTCTGAATCGGCAGACCGATTCAGAATGACACCCCCCCTTGCCCCCCCGTAAACGGAGGGGAATCAAGCGTAAGCCGCGATACCTGTAAGATCCTCGCCGATAATCAGCGTGTGGATGTCGTGCGTGCCTTCGTAGGTGAAGACGGACTCCAGATTGTTCATGTGGCGGAAGGTATGATACTCGTTGGAGATGCCGTTCGCACCGAGAATGTCGCGGCCGACGCGGGCGATCTCCAAAGCGATCTGCACATTGTTGCGCTTGGCCATCGAGACATGCTGCGGACGCATCGTCTTCTGATCTTTTAACTGCGCGAGCCGATAGACAAGCAAGTTGGCGTTCGTGATCTCCGTGGCCATCCACGCGAGCTTATTCTGCACGAGCTGAAAGCCGGCAATCGGCTTGTTGAACTGAATGCGCGATAAACTGTACTGCAACACCTCATCGAACACGGCCTGCGCCGCGCCCACCGCGCCCCACGCAATCCCATAACGCGCCTGAGTCAGACACGAGAGCGGGCCCTTCAGCCCCTTCACGCCGGGTAGGATATTCTCTTTGGGAATCTGCACGTCCTGCAAGATCAAATCAGACGTGACGCTCGCGCGCAGGGAGAACTTATTTTTGATCTCAGGGGCTTCAAAACCCTCGCTGTTGGTCTCCACAATGAAGCCGCGCACCTCACCATCGAGCTTGGCCCAGACAATCGCGACATCACTGATCGTGCCATTTGTGATCCAGGCCTTTGATCCATTCAGGACAAAATGCGAGCCTTTGTCTACGGCCCGGGTAAGCATGCCGCCGGGATCGGAGCCGTGATCGGGTTCGGTTAGTCCGAAGCAGCCGATCTTCTCAGCCGTCGCGAGCTTGGGCAGCCAGTAGTCCTTTTGTGCCTCGGAACCGAAGGCGAAGATCGGATACATGACCAGGCCGGTCTGGACGGAGACGAAAGACCTCATGCCGGAGTCGCCGCGCTCGAGTTCCTGATTAATGAGGCCGTAAGCGACGGAGCCGAGGTCAGCGCAGCCGTACTTTTCGGGGTAGGGAGCGCCGATCAGGTTCAGCTCGGCGAGCTTGGGAACCAGTTCGCGGGGAAAGCGTGCATCGATTACGCACTGCTGAATAATGGGCATGAGGTTGTCTTCGACAAACCCACGCACCGTCTCCTGAACCATGCGCTCCTCATCGGTGAGGAGGTCGCGAACGAGGTAGTAGTCAAGGGGCTGATAAGGCATAGCAAATCCCAAATTCCAAATCGAAAATCCCAAATCCCAGTCAGATAATGAACTACCAAGATAGGCAAGGAAGGGCAGAAATTCAAACGTGGCAACTACCGGAGGCATTTAGGAAAACGGTGCGTGGGGGTATCAGTCTGCGTGCGGACGGAGCGATGTCGTGGGGTGGAGACGAACCCGAAAAGATTGTGGATAATAGAGTTAAGTATTTTGAGAAGAAAGGACTGAGTCCGAGAGTCGGCGTGGCCGCGGAGCAAGTTCATGGTAACAACATCTACCGAGTCATGAGACATGACGCCGGGCGAGGAATACTTGAACGGGAGAACCGTATCCCCGCGACGGACGGGCTGATAACCGATGCTCCGGGGATCGTGCTGACGACACTTCATGCGGATTGCGCGCCGATCTATTATGCTGATCCGAAGAGCAAGGCAATCGGCTTAGCTCACGCCGGCTGGCGAGGGATTCTGGCCGGGCTGCCGGGGAAGATGCTCATTGAGATGGAGAAGGAGTTCGGTTCGAAACGGGAGGATATTCTGGTCGCGGTGGGGCCGCTGATCGGGACGGAGCAGTATGCCGTTGATCCGGAACGAGCGGAAGCCTTTCGGAAGAGGTTTCAGACCTCTCTTCGTCCACAGACCCCCCCTGACCCCCCCGTAAACGGAGGGGTATTCACGCTCGACCTGTTTGCGGCGCTTGTGAATAGTCTGCTGGAGAGCGGGCTGGATCCGAACAAGCTCCCGCCGCGCCCGCCCTGCACAGCGACAAATCCCGACTTCGCATCCTATCGCAGGGACGGGCCGCCGGCAAAGTCAATGCTGGCGTGGCTTTTACTTGATTTCGGCGTCTGAAATGCGTATTTTTGTAGCTGTTTAAAAGCAACGGATTGTCTGGGAATCTCGCCTAAAGTTATGGATCAACACCGGACCTTATGAAGAAACCAGCGACGCCTGCCAAGAAGAGCAAAGCCGCACCTGCGAGTCGCAACAACGGCCAATCACAGCCGCCGTTCCGCAGCGAAGGCACCCAGCCGAGTTCGGCATTTGAGAACGCGATGGCGCAGTTTGACGAAGCTGCCCAGCTACTCAAACTGTCGAAGAATCAGATTGCGATGATTCGTCAACCGCGTCGGATCACCGAAGTGACGCTGCCGATCCGCATGGACGACGGCACGATTCAGACGTTTACGGGTTATCGCGTGCAGCACAACATCGCGCGCGGACCGGCAAAGGGCGGAGTGCGGTTTCATCAGGATGTGTCGCTGGACGAAGTAAAGGCGCTGGCGTTTTGGATGACGTACAAGTGCGCGGTGACGGATATTCCGATGGGCGGCGGCAAAGGCGGAGTGATCGTTGATACGGGGAAACTGAGTCCGAGCGAACTGGAGCGACTGTCGCGGCGTTATTTTGCGGACCTGATGGATCTGTTTGGGCCGGATCGCGACGTACCGGCGCCGGACGTGAATACCACGCCGCAAATCATGGCATGGTTCATGGACACGTATTCCATGCATCAAGGGGACAATCTTCCGGCCGTCGTCACAGGGAAACCGTTGGAAGTGGGCGGGAGTCAAGGCCGTGTGATGGCGACCGCGCGGGGCTTATTGTTTTGCGTGCGGCGCGCCGTGGCGGCGAGAAAGGAAAAGCTCAAGGGCATGACCGTGGCCGTGCAGGGATTCGGCAATGTAGGCGGCAATGCGGCGCTGCTGCTGCGGCAGGACGGATGCTCGATCGTAGCGATATCGGACGTATACGGCGCGTATCACAATCCGAAAGGCATTGACGTTCCGGCGGCGCTGGCCTATGCACAGAAGCATCGCGGGCTGAATGGCTTCGAAGCCACAGGCGCGGCAAAGAAGATGAAGCGTCCCGAGGATCTATTGGAATTAGACGTAGACATTCTGGCGCCGTGTGCCCTGGAGTTGGTGATTACGGACAAGAATGCGGACCGCATCAAGGCTCGCTACGTCGCGGAGGGAGCGAATGGGCCGCTCAATCATACCGCGGATAAGATTCTTGAGAAGAAGAAAGTGTTCATCATCCCCGATATTCTCTGCAATGGCGGCGGAGTGGTGGTGAGTTATCTGGAATGGGTGCAAAACCGCATGGGCTACTACTGGACGGAAGAGCGCGTGAATTCGGATCTCGAGCAGATCATGAACCGCGCGTTCGATTCGGTATATGGCACCTGCCAAGAGTTCAAATGCGGAATGCGCGTGGCGGCGTTTGTGGTGGGCATACAGCGTGTTTCGAAGGCATCGGAGCTGCGGGGGCTGTACGCTTGACCTGACCCCCCCGTTGTCCCCCCGCAAGCAGGGGGACAGCAGAGTGACAAGTTGGAATTACCTGGTATGCCGCGTGGGGAAAGTGCCTGCGCGGCATTTTGATTTTTGAAGACATAGAGATCGAGAGCAAATCATGTCAACATGGTGGCTGGATGTACTTCACACGCGCTACGACGCCCTGATCGTAGCGAACGGGACGCCGCCGACGAAAGCGTTGTTTGAGCAGTTGCGGTGGCGTGGCGAGCACATGATCGCGTTGGATGGAGGCCTCAACACGCTTCGGCGT
>CAYJNF010000067.1:8423-11778 GCA_964370915.1 uncultured Chitinophagales bacterium | reverse complement strand
CCCTATGTGCGAGCAACCTACGATGTTACACAGAATCTTCTGTTCACCGCCGGATGCGGAAGTTACTATCAATACTTGTACACAATCAAGGAGAGCAAAACCCCGGACAACTTCTTCAATCAATTCGCGACGTACTTTCTTGCAAATGCCTCAAATCAAACTGCAAAATCCAATCATGTTGTTGCCGGTGTTCAATTGAAAGACTTCGTCCTTTCAACTACCATGGACATCGAATTATTCTACAAAGCAAGAGAAAACCTTGCATCGTCATATAACGATCCAGCTCAGCGCTATCGCTTTGAGGACGGCACGTCCATTGGCATGGACATGCTCTTAAAGGGACAAGAAGGACCGCTGACATACTGGCTGGGATATTCGCTGCTAGGCGCAGTAAAGGACAATGGCTCGTTCCGATACTTTGCAAACTACGATCGAACACACTCCCTCAAAATATTCCTAGCGTATGCTCCTTCCGAAAACTGGGCATTCAATCTTTTGGGGACCTACGGCTCAGGGGTGCCATACACAAGTGTTGACGGGAAGTATGTTGGATTGGAAAACGAACGTGGTACAGCAGACGATTTTATGTGGAGACCTATCGAGGGCAGCAAGAATTCGGCTCGCACTTCTAACTATCGCCGACTTGACCTAGGGGTCACCGGATCATTCATTTGGGATGAGCTATACGTGAAGCCATATCTACAAGTGTTCAATGTGCTCAACTCCGCCAATCCATATTTTTACAATTTTCGGAAGGAAGAGCAGCGAGCTTCGAACATTATGCCGATCGTGGGCTTGACGGTCGAATTTTAGGGGACAAAAATGCTATTGAGCTCATTGCGTTTGCTTCTCATCGCTACAGTTTCTGTTGTCCTGCTATGTTGTGACGATCTCAATACGCCTATTCCAACTTTGAAACAAAGTGTCGTATGCAATCTGATTGCGGGTGCGACGACTCAAAGAGTGTATCTCTATCGCGCTACCTCTGTGGATGATCCAGGACCGGATTACTATTCCTTCCTCCCTATCACCAATGATGCACGGTTTGTTCCTTACGTCATTGCGGGGGGTGAGGTCTTCGTGAGAGATGAGATGCAGAGTATCATTCCTTTTGTTTTTTCTATCGATTCATTGTACGGCACGATTGTAGGCAAGCCATACAAGAATAGGGAAACGTTCATTGTCCAACCCGGAACTCGCTATTATCTCTCAGCCACAACTCCCTTTGGGCGGATCACAGGATCAACGATTGTGCCCGGAGAATTTTCGATTCTACGTCCGAGCCCAAACGAAGTATTCTCCAAAGGAGCCACACTGATAATACAGTGGACAAAAAGCGTGAATGCCTTCGGTTACTATGTGAGAGTCTCTGATGATCATCCTCGGTTTCCAATGACGATATCAACTTTGCTCAAAGACACAACCTACTCGGTAAACCTCAACCCAGATAGCGGGACAACCGGACAGATAACAATTCGAGTGTTTGCCTACGATAAGAACTGCGATGATCATCGCTCAAGAGGGGTGTCGAGCGCTGGGATTGCCAATGCATATGGCTGTTTTGGTTCATCCGTTTTGAGAACTGTGACTATACGGATGCAATGAAGTCGATTCCTTGGCTGTCACGGCAAAGAGTTTCTCCCGAGCGTCGTGACAGCTGACAGTCCAATCATTCTTTCACATGGGAAGACGCGGAAGAGCAAACCTCAGCGACGAGAGTTTCGCACGCCGGGTGAGTCATGTTACGTCACGGCACGCAGTATCAGCTTGATGCCGTGACGACCGAGCAACGAGGCGCGAGGGCGACTGATTGGCGGTTTCAATTTCGGTACGACGCTCGGAGAAAGTCGGGAGCCCTAGTCAGGTCAAATTCCCCTGTGCCGATTTGGCATTCACCCACCCCATTTCCCGCTTCAAAATCTTAGCAATTAAAATCATTTAACTCTGATTTAACCCGCTTTCATTGGAAATCTATCGTGCAATGGATAGATTTCTTGTGCCCCCAATCGCAATTCATTATGTCACACCCAATGAAACTCGTCTACATCGAAACATACGGTTGTCAGATGAACCTTGCCGACAGCGAAGTCGTCGGCGGTATTCTCGCACAGGAAGGGTACGGCATCACGCAGGACATGTCCCGGGCGGACGTGATTCTGGTGAACACCTGCGCCATCCGCGACAATGCCGAGCAACGCATCTACGGGCGCATTGGATTGTTCGGGACATACAAAAAGCAAAAACCCGGAAGACTCATCGGCATACTCGGCTGCATGGCCGAGCGGTTGCGGTTCAAATTGGTGGAAGAAGAACGGCTGGTCGATCTTGTCGTCGGGCCGGATGAATACCGGAAGCTTCCGTCGCTGATTGAGAATGCGCTTGTCGGCGAAAAAGGAATTGCGACGCGGCTGTCACGTGTTGAGAACTACGAAGACATCGTGCCGTTGCGGACTGATGGCATCAGTGCATGGCTTTCGGTGATGCGCGGATGCGATAAGTTCTGCACGTTCTGCGTTGTGCCGTTTACGCGCGGCCGCGAACGGAGCCGCTCGCTGCAGAGTGTTGTGGATGAAGTGCGGGATCTCGTCGGCCGCGGCTTCAAAGAAGTAACGTTGCTTGGACAGAATGTGAATTCCTACGGCGATGGGACCTACGATTTTGCCGACCTGATGCGAAACGTTGCCGCCGTTGACCGGACCCTGCGTGTTCGCTTCACCACGTCGCACCCGCAGGACATGAGTGACAAGCTGATCGAAACGATCGCAACGAACGACAACGTTTGCAAGTACATTCACCTTCCTGTGCAGAGCGGCTCAAACAGGATTCTTGAGCTGATGAACCGGACATACACTATTGAACATTATCTCTCATTAGTCGAGCGTATCAGAAAAGCCATGCCGGGTGCAAGCCTGACGACCGACATCATCAGCGGGTTCCCAACGGAGACGGAAGACGAACATCGAATGACGGTGGAGTTGATGCGACATGTGCGCTACGACGGTGCCTACACATTCAAATACTCTCCACGCGAGAATACGAAAGCGTGGGAGATGGTGGACGATGTGCCCGAAGAGGTGAAGGGTCAGCGTGTGTTTGAGATTTCTCAGCTCCAGCAGAACATCTGCTCCGAGCTGAATCAGCCGCTGATCGGAACAGTCGAGCGGATTCTCGTGGAAGGCCCGAGCAAGAAGAGTGAGAACGAGTGGAGCGGGAGAACGGATTCCAACCGTACCGTGATCTTTTCGAGAAGTGATGAACAAGCCGGTGAGTATGCAGACATTCTGATTGAGCGAGCCAATGCTGCAACATTGTTTGGCAAGCGTGTTCGTGACAACTACTCGATAATTGCGGAGGC
>CAYJNF010000067.1:3727-8323 GCA_964370915.1 uncultured Chitinophagales bacterium | reverse complement strand
CAGGATATCGTGGACAAATATCCGACCAGCGAATGGGCAGATGACGCACTGTACAAGGTGTACAAGTTCTACTATGCAATCGGGCTGTATCGCACGGCAGAGATCAAGATGAATCAGCTGCGGTCGAGTTATCCGAATTCTGCGTACCTCGCTGCCGCCGACACGGAGGCACGCACACCGGCGGAACAAAACACAGATCAGCAGCAAGCAACTCCGCCACCGGTGACCGAAGTCCCGAAGGACGTGGTGATCCCGAAGGCGGACGAGAGGCCAACGCCGGTTGAGCTAACGCCCATCGAACAAAAACCGATTGAACAATCTCCTGTCGAGCAGAAACCCGCGGCGGTTTCACCTGGTAAATACAGTTTGCAGGTCGGCGTGTATTCCACCCGCGCAAACGCGAACAAGCAGAAACAATTTTTTGAGTATCAGAAGTATCAATCGGACATCGGGTCGAAGATGAAGGGCTCGAAAGAGCTGTTTGTTGTTTACGTTGGCAGCTTTGCAACGGAAGCGGAAGCAAAGGCCAAGGGAGATGAACTCAGAAGGTCATTTAATATCGACTATCTCGTCGTTACGCGATAGCGTGGAAAGTACAGCACTCAAATTGGATCCACGAAGCTTTCAGGAAGAATACGGCATACTCGGTGAGTCGGTCGAAATCAGAAAAATTGTCGAGGTGGTGCAGCAGGTGGCACCGACCGACATCACGGTGCTGATTACAGGTGAGAGCGGCGTGGGCAAGGAGATTATTGCGAAGGCGATCCACGCCGCGAGTCAGCGCAGCAAGAAGGCCCTCATCTCGGTGAACAGCGGCGCAATTCCCGAGGGCATTATTGAAAGCGAGTTGTTCGGACATGAACGCGGCTCATTCACCGGTGCTGCGGGCGAGCGCAAGGGATATTTTGAGCTGGCGGACAACGGCACAATTTTTCTTGATGAGATCGGTGAGATGCCGCTCTCGGCGCAAGTAAAATTCCTGCGCATTCTGGAGAACGGCGAATTTCTCCGTGTCGGCTCCTCGATGCCGCGGCGTGTCAATGTTCGCGTCATCGCGGCAACCAATAAGGACCTCGAATCCGAAGTACGCCACCGGCACTTCCGCTCGGACCTGTATTTCCGGCTCCGGTCAGTCAACATCGTGATTCCACCGCTGCGCCAACGCACGGAAGATATTCCGGTCCTGTTCAGGGCATTTGTCGAGGAGTTTTCAGCAAAGAACAATGCGAAGTTCGGCGGGATTTCGGAAGATGGCATGAACGCGTTGAAATCCTATCACTGGCCTGGCAACGTACGCGAGTTGCGCAATGTGGTGGAAAGCATGCTTGTGCTGGAGACAGGCAAGTATCTCAACGTGGAAGACGTCAACAGGTACCTCAAAGAGTATCACCCTCCCGTGACGGAATCACGGAACCTTCCCGTGGTGACGGGAAAGAGTGTGGAGCAGGCCGAGCGCGAGTTGATTCTCCGGGCGCTGTTCGAAATCAAAGCGGACGTTCTCGAGCTGAAAAATGTACTGCATGAACAAGCGAACACTCTTGCACACACGCAGCCGAACGACCCGATGGCGATTCAGTCCGATTCCAGTCTTTCGCTGACAGAGATGGAACACAAGCTGATTGCCGAGGCGCTTCAGCGGTTCAAAGGGAACAGGCGCGCGGCCGCACGGGCATTGAACATCAGCGAACGCACGCTGTATCGAAAAATCAAAGAGTATCAACTCGAGTAGAGATGAAATCGCTGGTCGTGGTCATCGTGGTGCTTGCGGGTATTGTTGCAGTCGGAGGTTGCTATTCGTTTACCGGCGCTTCCGTCCCTCCACATCTCAAGACGGTGGCGATTCCTTTGATGGATGACCAGTCGGGATTGGGAGAACCGAGTTTGCGCGAGAAACTTACGCGTTCACTGACAGACTTGTTTATCCGCGACAACAGCCTGGAAGTCAGCGACAGGAGTTCTGCGGATTCGATTCTGGAAGGCGTGATTGTCAGTGCGCGGGATGAGATTCTCGCCGTCGGCGGCGGGGAAACGGTTAACAAACGGCGGATCAACATGTCCGTGCGAGTTGTCTATCAGGATATGAAGCTGCGGAAAAAGATCTACGAGAAGACATTTACGAATTACGGTGACTACGATCCGAGTGCCGGCTTCGCGCAAAAGCAGTCGGCGTATGACGAAGCGATTAGGAAAATCTCGGAAGACATTTTGCTCGAAACTGTTTCGGGCTGGTAAGCTGTACCATCATCAACAACAGAGGTGCAAGAAGAATCCATCATGGCTGAATTTATACTGATTGCCTACATTGTCTCGCTTACAATCCTGTTCATCTTCGGGTTGCACGGCTTCATTATGATTTACTACTATCTGAAGTTCAAGGACAAAAAGACACCGGCAGTCCGATCGCTTGATGAATACCCACTGGTCACTGTCCAATTGCCGGTGTACAATGAGCGCTATGTCGTTGGCCGCCTGATTGATGCCGCGTGTGCGATGATCTATCCGAAAGATAAGCTGGAAATCCAGTTGCTCGACGATTCCACCGATGAGACTGTGGGAGTTGTCGGCAGCTTCATTGAGAAATACCACAAGCTTGGCTACGACATCAAACATGTCCGGCGATCAAACCGGCAAGGCTACAAAGCCGGCGCGTTGAAAGAAGGCCTGACCACCGCCCGGGGCGAGTTCATTGCCATCTTCGATGCGGACTTTGTACCGCGACAGGATTTTCTGCTCAAGACCATCCCCCACTTTAACTCCGATCCGAAAATCGGCATGGTCCAGACGCGCTGGGAACATCTAAACTTCGATTATTCGCTGCTCACGCGAACGCAGGCGATGGCCCTCGATGGACATTTTGTGATTGAACAATCGGTCCGCAACAAGGTCGGGTACTTCATCAATTTCAACGGTACCGCCGGCGTATGGCGCAAGAGCACGATTGAAGACGCCGGCAATTGGCAAGCCGATACGCTGACCGAGGATCTCGACCTGAGTTATCGGGCGCAATTGCGCGGATGGAAATTTGTCTACCTGAACGACGTCACCTCCCCGGCCGAACTTCCGTCGGAAATCAACGCGCTGAAATCGCAGCAGTTCCGCTGGACGAAGGGCGCAATCGAGACCGCGCGCAAGATGCTGCCGGAAGTCTGGAGATCAAAACTCCCGTTAAAGGTGAAGATCCATGCGACGTTTCACCTGACCAATAATCTTGTGTTCCCATTCATCGTCCTCGCAGGCATTCTGAACGTGCCGCTGGTCTTCATCAAACATGCCGGCATGCATGATAACTACTTTGCGTTTATGTCCGTGTTCGTGTTTGCGTTCATCGGCTCCTTCTTCTTCTATCTTTTTTCACAGAAGGACGTGTACAAAGACTGGCAACGCCGTCTCTTCCTCTTCCCGATCTTTATGGCTGGCAGTATGGGCTTCGCCGTGAATAACAGCAGGGCTGTGCTCGAAGGACTGTTCAAGAAGAAAAGCGAGTTTGTCCGCACCCCCAAATACAATATCAGAGACAAGAAAGATTCCTGGACGGACAAGAAATATGTGCCGGTCAAGATTAGCTCGACTGTGGTCATCGAGATCATCCTTGCTGTGTACTGTCTGTTTGGAGTGGTTTCATCTATTTATTTCCTGGAACTTGCTGCTGTTCCATTCCAGTTGCTGTTCTTGCTTGGTTTTTCGTTCACCTCCGTTCTCTCGATTAAGCACGCCTTTGTTGCACGAGGACTCCGGTAAGAGTATATTTGTGGTGCCGCAGGCGTGATCTGCGGCGCCACAGATTTGTTGATCGATGCAACTCACGTTAACCGTTGGCACGAATTTTCGTCCCCGAGTGTCACAGTGTCCGAATCTCCGAACATATCCCCATTCTTTGCGCGCGACGCAGCGACTTCCCTTGCCGAGGGAAACACGCAGCACGCAATTGAACTGTGTCTGCAAGGAACGAAAGCCTTCCCGCAGTATTCCACCGGACACCTTGTGCTCGGCAAATGCTACGAAGCATTTGGCCGGACAATGGAAGCGCTCGCCGAGTATAAACTGGCACTGAAGATATTGCCGGACAACGCCACACTCCAGTCTCTTGTGAGACTCACAGGGGAGAAGCAACAAGAGGAGTACAAGAAATTTTCCGCAGAGCAACAACAAAAATTGGGGGCAGAGAAAGATTCGATTTCTGCGCAGGAGTACTTTGCGAAGGGGCCGGCATCAGAAGAAAGCGCCATCGAATTTCTGGCGAAGCGCTTGCAGGACGTGAAGCGCATTCAGCCGAAGGTTACGACATCATCCGATGGCGTGGCGCCGCCGATCAAAGATGATCGGAGCGTGAAGTTTGTGACGGCAACGATGGCGGAAATTTATGCCACGCAGGGTGAGTACGCGGAAGCAATCAGTGCGTACCGCGAGTTGTTGCGCCAGCATCCCGAGGAGCACGTGAAGTACGAAGGCAGGATTTCAGAGATCGGGCAGTTGCTGGAGATGCAACAACGCGAGAAGAAACTGCAGCCGCCCGAAGATCGACGAGATCGTTTAGTGAAATGAAAAAAGCCCGGCTCGTTCGGGGCCAGGCTTTCCGCACAACACAATCTGCGTTTC
>CAYJNF010000067.1:0-3717 GCA_964370915.1 uncultured Chitinophagales bacterium | reverse complement strand
TGCGTTGTTCTTGTGAATAACGCCCTTCGCAGCGAGTTGGTCGAGCATCTTGGCAGTTTTCTTGAGTTCGTTCGCGGCTTCGGTCTTGTCTTTCGCCACGCGCACTTTTTTCAACGCCGTTCGAATCTTCGATTTTGCCGCTGCGTTACGTGTCTCACGACGCTTCGAAACCCGCGCCCGCTTCTCTGCTGATGGATGATTTGCCATTACACGTCCTGATTGGTGACCCGTTGTCTGAAATTTTCTGAATGAAGTTACGCAAAATGCGGCTGAGAGTCAATTGTCTTTCAGACACACTTTAGGTATATTAACGCCGGATTTTCTCGCCAGTGAATTCCCCAGCGACATTTCGTGAATTGGAGGTTGGATGAAAATTGTTGTTTGCGTAAACCACGTGCCCGACACCGAGACCAAAATCAAAGTCGGCGCGGATAACAAGAGCATCGACAAAACCGGCGTCAATTTTATGCTGAGCCCGTACGACGAGGTTGCTGTCGAGGAAGGCCTTCGCATCAAGGAGAAATTTGGCGGCGATGTTACCGTGATCAGCCTCGGCAGCGACGTCCATAAGGAAACCCTCCGCAAAGCTCTTGCAATGGGTGTCGACAAGGCTATCCTGCTCAAAGACGATGCCGTTCGCGATTCCTTTGGCGTTGCCAAGGGACTCGCCGAGGAGATCAAGACCCTGTCGCCCGACATCATTCTGTTTGGAAAACAGTCGATCGATTTCGATGATGCCCAGGTCGGAACGTTGGTGGCGGAGATGCTGGGAATTCCTTCCATTGCGGTTGTGGTGAAGTTGACGATTGACGGAACGAAGGTTGTTTGTGATCGCGAAATCGAAGGGGGACATGAAACCGTCGAGACGAGACTCCCGTGCGCTGTGCAAGCCCAGCGTGGTCTGAACGAACCGCGTTATCCCTCACTCAAAGGTATTATGGCGGCGAAGTCGAAACCGATTCAAGAAAAACCGGCTGCACCCGCCGAACTACGCGTCGAACCACTTGCGGTGCGCAAGCCATCGGCAAAGGCAGCTGGCAAGATTGTCGGAACCGACAAGACGGCAGTGCCCGAACTGGTTCGCCTTCTTCATGAAGAAGCAAAAGTCATCTAATCACGCACGCAGAATATCGGGGAACTCATGAACGTACTGGCATTTGCAGAGCAACGAGACGGAAAATTCCGGAAGTCATCATTCGAAACTGTCCAGGCAGCAAAAAGACTCGCCGGCGACCTTCATGCCGATCTCGTGGCGGTTGTTGTGGGCAGCGGAGTGGAATCCATCGCACGGGAATTGGGAAACTTTGGAGCTGGCCGCGTGGTTGTCGTAGATGAACCGTTGCTTGCATCGTATTCGAGCACAGCCTACGCAAAAGTGGTCGCTGACATCGCAAAGAAAGAGAATGCGGCAATCGTTGTGCTGGCGGCAAGTCAAATGGGCAAAGAGATTGCACCGCGTATCGCCGTGAAGCTTGACGCCGGACTTGCTTCGGATTGCACCGCACTCAAAGTTGAAGGCGGCGATGTTATCGCAACACGGCCTGTCTATGCCGGCAAGGCGTTGCTCGATGTAAAGGTCACAAGCCCGACGAAGGTGTTTACGCTCAGACCAAATGTTTTTACCGCCTCCCCAACCGGGGGGACAGCAATCGTGGAAAAAGCAATCGTCGCGATAACTCCCGAAGATTTGTCCGCTGTCGTCAAAGAAATCAAAGTTGCGTCGGGTCGTCCCGACGTCACAGAGGCGGACATCATTGTTTCAGGCGGACGCGGATTGAAAGGTCCGGAACACTGGCATCTCATTGAGAACCTCGCCGATGTGTTGGGCGCCGCAGTCGGTGCGTCGCGCGCGGTCGTGGACGCGGGCTGGCGGCCGCATGACGAACAAGTCGGGCAGACGGGAAAAACCGTGGCACCAACGATGTACGTTGCGTGTGGAATCTCCGGTGCCGTCCAGCATCTCGCCGGCATGTCATCCTCGAAATGCATTGTTGCCATCAACAAAGACAAGGATGCTCCAATCTTCCAGGTAGCAGATTACGGCATTGCGGGTGACGTATTTGAGATTCTCCCCGAATTGACGACGGAACTCAAGAAGGTGCTCGGAAAGTGAACCGGCGAGATTGCATTTTCGTAATCTTGATTGTTACGAGGTTTTTCTCTATATCGTGAAGAGGAAAGCAGACCGTCTGTTCGTGAACTAATGTGAACGGAGAAGAGTTGTGGACAAAGTGCAAGTTGATATTCTCGGGCTCTCGACGAATCCTGCAAGCGGAGGCGCGTACGCGCTCATCTTGAAAGAGGTACAGGGCAATCGCCGGCTGCCGATTATCATCGGTGCATCGGAGGCGCAATCCATTGCGCTGGAGATGGAGGGCATCAAACCGCCGCGTCCGCTCACTCACGATCTGATGAAAAACATTATCACGGCGTTTGGTGCAGAACTCGCCGACATCGTCATCGATGAATTGCGCGACGGAACGTTCTACGCAAAACTCAACATCGACAGTCAACTGATCGACTCGCGTCCGAGCGATGCGATCGCTCTGGCTGTGCGCTATGGTGTGCAAATCTATGTGGCATCGGCAGTGATGGATGAGGCGGCGTTCGTTCCGGAAGAAGAGGAAGACGAAGCGCTGCCCTCAACGTCCCGCCAGACGAAGCCGAAGCCTGCTTCTCCTCCAAGCAAAATGACAAAGCTGGAACAACTCAACCTGCAGCTGAAAGAGGCAATCGAGAAAGAGAATTACGAAAAAGCGGCGTCACTGCGGGACGAGATCAGAAAGCTCGAATTGAGAGACTGACAAAATCAAAGCCCTCGAACGAGGGCTTTGTTATTATCTGCGTGAAAACTCGCTTGCAGATGGCTGAAGCCACTAAGGGCTGGGTACCTTACTTAACCAGCTCACGCATCTCGCGTACAGCCCGGTCCAATCCTACAAACACCGCGTACGAAATAACGGCGTGGCCAATGCTCACTTCATCGATCTCCTTGATTGACGTGAAGGGTCTGATGTTCATGTAGTTCAGCCCGTGGCCTGCATTCACGCCCATCTCGAGTTCCTTGCCCAGCCGCGCGGCAGCGCGAACAACCTCCAACAATGCTGCAGCCTCCTTCTCTGTTCGTGCATTTGCGTATTCTCCGGTATGAAGCTCGATCATGTCAGCGCCGATTTCGTTTGCGGCCTCTATGTGTTCCGTCACTGGATCAACAAAGAGGCTGACCTCGATTTCATACTTGTGAAATTCCTTGATCGTATCACGCAAATAATTCTTGTGTCCGACCACGTCGAGTCCGCCCTCGGTGGTCAATTCCTGACGTTTCTCCGGCACGAGAGTGACAAGGTCGGGGAGTGTTTCAACGGCGATTTTGATGATCTCCTCGGTTGCCGCCATCTCCAGGTCGAGTTTCGTTTTCACCGTCTCGCGCAGCAGTCGCAGGTCGCGGTCGTTGATATGCCGCCGATCTTCGCGGAGATGACACACAATTCCTTCGGCGCCCGCAAGCTCGCAGATGCCGGCAGCAATCACGGGATCAGGCTCGACGCCGCCCCGTGCTTCGCGTATCGTGGCAACGTGGTCAATGTTGATTGCTAGTCGCATGCAGAAGTATCCCTCCTGGTAATGAGTGTCTACGGATTCTTCCGAACGATGTAGCTCAACCGTTCGGGTGTGCGTTTCACAATTTGTACAACGGAAGGCGCGGTAAGTTCCGGC